>CALLVC010000390.1 GCA_938010785.1 uncultured Saprospiraceae bacterium | reverse complement strand
CTTTTATCAGTCGATTACATATTATAAAAACGACTTTTCCTTCACCCTATCCTTTTCTATTAAAATACTTCAAAATGTCTGTACACCGTAGACCCGCTACCCACGAATTCAACCCTTATTATCAAACATATATCAACAAGGTGGAAGGGTATGATTTCATAGTAAGCCTAAATCAATCCTTAGCTAAAAATTTAGCAAAACTACAAACCCTTTCAGAAGAACAATGGAATCACAAATATGATGAAGATAAGTGGACCATAAAAGAAGTGCTTATCCATATCATGGACACAGAACGCATTTTTGCTTATCGTGCTTTACGCATCTCTCGAAACGATAAAACCCCACTTCAAGGTTTTGAACAAAACGATTATGTTCCATTCTATGACGCAAACGATAGGAGTATTGCCTCTTTATTGGAAGAGTATGAGTTATTGAGAAGGTCAACTATATCCATGTTTAAAAATATGTCTAATGAAATGTTAGAGCGAATAGGCACTGCTAGTGATGCTGCTGTTTCGGTTTTAGCAATTGGTTACATGATAGCGGGGCATGAAATTCACCATTGGAATGTATTGAATGACCGTTACGAGATTTAAATTTAGCTTTCAATGATTTTCCAAGAAAGTGACCTCCAATTCTACTTTGACGATTCTCAATGGCAGGTAATCAAATATGATACCCATAAATATTATAAAACATTGAGTGGTTCGGGACTAAAAGGTGTTGATTTTATTGGAATTCGTCAAGAAAATCAGTTGGTATTTTTTGAAATAAAAAACTTTCGGAATTATCAATCTACTGCTGCTACTAAGTATACCCTATTTAAAGACACAGACCATTTCATCCAACAAATACAGGATAAAATGGAAGATACATTAACAGCAATCAAAGTCATTTCAAAATATTTAAAACGAAAATCCTGGTATCGGTTCTTTTTAAGAATAGAACCATTTATTCCTAATAGGCTTATCAAAAGTAAGGATTGGTACTTTTGGCATCAAATAAGCAACCTCAGGAATTCAAGCACTTCAAAAACTTTCCTTTTATGGATAGAAATTGACCCGAATTTTAAGAGCAAAACAAGTGAAAGCTTTCTTGAAGCATTGCAAAAAAAGTTAATCAAAGCTTTTGAAAATTTCGATATTACCCCCGTTCTTACAAATTTAAAAAATCCTGTGTATCTAGAAGACCTAGTAGTAAAAAAGGGAACCTGATTTAATCAAGTTCCCTTTTTAAGTATAAATTTCAATACCTGTAAAACTATTCTAAATAGTTCTCTGCAAAAAACAATCGATAATCCTCTACAGATTTATTTCTAAGAATTTGGCGATAATTATATTGGTTCACCACAAATAAATCAAAACCAGCTTTGATGGGCATGAAATCTTTCAAATCACTCACTACCCCATTATAATACTTCATGGCTAACTTTTTCTCTTTGAATTTTCGGATAATAATTACCGGTCGGTTCGTATCACTCCCCAAATAGATGTTAGAAATTCTCAAACGGTCCAATTTGTGATTTTTACGATTATAATCTGAAATACTAGCTTTCACTTTATTCAAATCTACTTTATCATCAAAAACTACAATTCCATAATGCACCTTATCCTCTTCAACTCGGAAAACTTTATTTAAATTTTCCATCTTTTCCTGGTCTAGTTTTCCGCTCTGAATTACTGACCTATCTCCTAACAATCTAAGAATTTCTTTCGCTCTTTTCTCTTCATCCGTATTCGGATATTTGCCAATTAATTCTTTTAATTTCTTGACATATACCTCTTTTCCACCACCCTCTTTGAGTGCCCCTGTGCTCATTGCATCTAATAGGGCAAAACGTGGTTGATGTGAATTATTCCCACCAAACAACTTATTAACTTTGCCAATTCGTTCCTTCACCTCAGTATACTTTGAACTTGTAAACATGGCATAAGTCTCATTGTAATAATCATTTATCTTGGACTCCTTGTTTTCTGTTTGAGACAAATAGTCTGGGTCTTTTAAAACTCTGGCATATACTGTATTGCCATACTTCTCCATGATTTTATCAAAATATTGACGCTTCTTTGTATTATTTCCTAAATCACTATGAGCTAAGTATAAGAAATACCAAGATTCTAGTTCGTGTCGCCCACCAGGATATCGCTGATTTAAAACTTCTAAAGTTTCAACTGCTTTTTCGTTATTTTTCAAACGGTCTCTGTACAAGCTACCTAAATGAAATAAGGCAGACATCACTTGGTCATTGGCTTTTTGTTTGGCCGCATCAGTACTAGGCACACCGGCTAACATAGTATTAACTTCTTCATCAGTCAAGGATTCTTCATAAGAAGACACATCCGCGATGTTATCATTAATGGTAATATTTGGTCGATTTGACCGTCGCCAGTTATCTTCTGCAATCGTTCTACCTGGCCATTGTCGTTCAAAATCCCTTTTCCCCTTTTTTAAGGCTTTATCGTTATAAGCAAAGAAATTGGATTTACTTCCTCCTACTCCAACAGCTACATTGCCACCTAATGGAACATTAGACCTAATATTTTTACCGTTATTTGGTAATTTATTACTTGATTTTGCTGCTGCCAATTTTGCTTCAGCTTCTGTTTTCTTCATCTCTGCTGCCAACTTTCGTCTTTCTTCTGGACTCATCTCACTTACTTTCAACAAACTATCTTGCAAAGCAATTATCTCAATATTCTTAACAATATCGGTCAATCCTTTAGAGCGACTACTCACCTCATCGTAACGTTCATCATTTTTAGATAAAGCGGATAAAGCTGCATCGTAATTAGATTTTGCATCAACATACTCAGCTTCTTGGTAATACAGATTGGCTAACAACAAGTGAGATTCTCCTTTTTGCGATTGGTTTCCAGCTGAGACTTCTATAGATTTAGCCAAATATTCAATTCCTTTTGGTTTATCTCCTCCTTCTAACGCAATATCAGCTAACACAAAATAAATTTGGTCTTGGTAGTCGGAGTTTTTAGACTCTTTCAACATTTTTTCTAAATCCTTTTGTACTTGGTCATTGGTAAGCCGTCCAGTGGCCCAAGAGTTTTTCAGTACATTTAATTTAGAAGAGAATTCCATCCCATAATCATTACTGAACTTTTTAGCTTGTTCAAAACTTGCTAGTGCCTCTGTATTTCGACCTGCTTCTTGATGGATTTGTGCCAAAATAAAAGCGTAACGCCCTTTATCATTCTTATCTTTTGCGTATTCAATGGCTTGATTTAAAGGTGCTACTGCTTCATCATATTTTTTTTGTTCTAAGTAGAAATAAGCCATAGCTGGTGCTAACTGTTCCTTTATATCTTTGAAGGTATTAGGGTCTTCTGCTAATTCCTGGAATAGGAACTCCGCTCGAATATAATCGTCTCTCTCTACGTAAGTCTTAGCTAACCATAATACCCCTTCTTGATAACAAGGACGATGCTTTAAAAAGTAATTTTGCTTGGATTTTGCAGCTTCTGCCTCCGCCTCCGCTTCTTCTTCTAACTTTTTTTCCGCAGCATCAGCTTCTGCTTTTTTCTGTTCCGCTTCCGCTTTGGCTAAACGTGCTTTTTCTTCCTCAGAAACTTTTACCTTTTTAGGTGTTTTTTTACCTTTTGCCCGAGCCTTCTTTTTCGATTTAATTTCTTTCTTACGATTTTTCTTCTTCTTTTCAATATCTTTTTTACGGTCCTTCTTCTTTTTTTCTACTTCCTTCTTTTTCTTCTTCTTGCCTTTACTACTTCTATCCTCTTTCTTAAGCGCTTTCTTTCTTTTTCTGGAGTTCTTTTTAGCAATAGCATCTGGATTATATTCGGCTACAAGATATTCAAAAGCCTCCTGTGCTGATTCATAATCTTGCTTCAAAAACATGGACTGTCCCATTAATAGGTAACAATCATCCACCCAGTCAGATTGTCGATGCAGAGAAACGACAATGGATACTTTTTTGATAGCTTCATCCAAATCTCCTTGGACTTCCTTAGGATTATCTGCTTGGGTATATTTATAGACAGGAAGGATTTTATTATAATTATCAGATACTTGTTCTTCTAATTTCAACTTACTTTCTTCAACCAAGATATTTGCATTGAAGTAGCCATTGAATTCAGAAGTTGTATTCTGATAAAACTTTTGCATTTTAGTTAAATCGCCTCTTTTTTTCTGAGTAGTACAAGCAGAAACTAGTACCACTGCGATTAAACAAATCCAAGTTTTATTCATCTTTTTCAAATAAGTCATTCTTAATTTTCAATTTTCAATTTTCAACTTTTAACTTTTAACATTCAATGTCAAACCAACTATAGGCGGGAGTTTTAAGATTGAAGTTAAAAAATAAAAATTATCGACATGTTATATAGATAATTTATAGATTTCAAATAGCATTTTACAACACCATATTAATCGAATAATCTATACGTTAAAAAACACAAAAAGTGTTTCATAAAAATATAGCGGAAAATTCAAATCGATTATTGTTGATGTCGCCTTTTTTAATCCAAAAATAGCCACTTTTAAACGTATTCCAGTATAATTCTTATGGGAATTGGGTAAAAGCACTAACTTTGCAATATTCAACTAAGTAACGACAAAACAATAACTCCATCATTTGGACGGCCTATTTTGTCGTCACTGCAAAGAGAAACTACATGGAAGAAAATAAAGAAAACTTAAATAGATGGGAAGTTTGGAAGGAAAAACTAGCCACCACCTATCGCTTAGTAATCATAAATGATGATTCTTTTGAAGAAGTCAATAACACCAAATTGACCCTCGCCAATTTATATACGATTGCTAGTAGCATTTTTGTAGCAACGGCGCTTTTAGTTTTTTTATTAATTATATTCACGCCCTTAAAACAACTCATTCCTGACTATGGAGATTTTAATGGAGAGAAAAAAGCAGAAGAGTTAGAACAACAAATTGAATCTTTAGAATCGGAAGTTGCTTCATATAGACTATGGTCAGAAGGGATTAAAAATATTATGATTGGCAAGGTAGATACAACTGGAAGTATTGGACAAACAGAAATGCCTGTCAGTATAGAAGATAGGGAATTGAATGTTGAAAAAATACAAGAAGACGAAGATTTAAGAATCGCTATTGATGAGGAAATTAATGAAGCGATTCCCACCGTTGTTAATCTCGCTGCTAAGGAAAAACCTTTAGAACAATTATTTTTTACGCCACCTGTTAGCGGTAGTGTGACTTTACCATTTTCCCCTGATAAAAATCATTACGGCGTAGATATTACCTCTCCTAAAAACACCCCAGTGAAATCTGTCATGAGTGGTTTTGTTATCTCCTCAGATTGGACGCTAGAAACAGGAAATACAATATGTATCCAACACGCTGATAATCTCGTATCTTTTTATAAACACAACTCAGTGCTATTGAAAAAAGTAGGAGATATAGTAAATGCAGGCGAGGCCATAGCCATTATTGGCAATACTGGAGAACATAGTACCGGCCCACATTTACATTTCGAACTATGGCATAAAGGGAAACCTATTGACCCTTGGGATTATGTAAATTTCAACTAAAAAGTCATCAATTATTAATTCGCTATATTTCAGCTAAATCTTCCAATTAAAATGCTGTTTATGGCCAATAATGATAAATGACTTAGAGCATGTCTAAAAATCTTATTTGTTTAATTTGAAAAATAGAAAATATTTACTTGTTTTTCGCTAAAATTGTAGTGACTGTAAGATTGTGTGATTGTTTTGACGTCAAATCTCAATCACACAATCTTACAATCACACAATCCATTTTTCAACAAATATGGTAAATGATTGATTTTTAGCACGTTGAAACTTTAGACATACTC
>CALLVC010000389.1 GCA_938010785.1 uncultured Saprospiraceae bacterium | reverse complement strand
TCTTTCAGAATATCCCAAATAACTTAAATAACTTTAGAGCGTCAGCTAAAAAAGTAATAAATATCCGTGTTCATTCACTAATCCGTGGTATTGATTACTACCACGGATTAGTGAAGGAACACAGATATTAGATTGATATTAGATTGATATTAAATTACAATAATATTTTTTGTAATATCAATTTTTTATCTGACTATCTACTGTTTCTGTTTAAGTTCAAATACAAGTCTTTTTATCTTATAAAAATTTATCAATTAATAAAATTTATCAATTGTTTTACACAAATTTAGATTTTCTTAAATATATCGCTTAACTTATCCTTCTAAATTACCTCCCCATTTATCCCCCCCATTTTGACGAAAGTCAAACACCCAAAACCAGTCGATTTAATTAATGTTTATAATTTCAATAAGACATTAGTTATCAATGGCTTATCCCCCTAAGCGTAAGTTTTCGATAGTTTGGCTTAAAGTACCAACGAATGAATTAGTTGTAAAAAAGTCAACCTATCAAAAGAATCAACGAAGATTTTTTTTCGTCGGTACATTGAGAACTTAACCCTAAGCCCTCTACAATCACTTGATAAAAACTAAGAACTATGAAGTCAATTCTACGCTTAAATGCGCTAGGACTATTACTATTGGTAGTCAATCTGTTTCCCCAATTTATTACAGCTCAAGATTGTACGCCCGATACGACCTTCCAAAACGCGCCCTTGGGTCTCTATCCAACACCTTTCGATTCCTTAGTTTTTCCAGATGGGGGCTTAAGTGATTTTCCTGCAACTATTGGCACTCCTTACGAATTGGTCTTTACTGTTAAAATGACCGATAGCGTAATGCTTTCTCCCTTCAACTTTGATTTAAATAGTTTTCAATTAGATAATATGGATGGTATTTTGGGTTTACCAATTGGTTTAGAATATGCCTGTAATCCTCCAAATTGTGTTTTTGTAGACAGTACCTTAGGGTGTATCATCGTATCAGGAACACCGATTGAAGCCAATCCAGTTGGAGATTTTAATCTTCAATTTAAGGGGCAACTATTTGCCAATGGCGATGACTCCTTAGATTTTGATTTTCCATCGACTGCAGTACCAGGAGAATATGTACTTTCTCTAAGTAGGTCTGATTCATTGGATAATGATGGAGATGGTATTTTCGATGATGTGGATAATTGTGTCAATGAAGCCAATCCAGCACAAATCGATGATGACGAAGATGGTTTTGGCGCAGCTTGTGATTGTGATGACAGTCCAATTACAGGAGTAGCATGTACGGTGGGCTGTCAACCATTTTATGCAGATGCAGATGGGGATGGTTTTGGTAATCCAGCAGATAGTATTGTAGCCTGCGAAGCCCCAATAGGGTATGTAGCCAATAATTTGGATTGTAATGACGAAGATGCGGCAATCAATCCAGATGCTATGGAAATTTTAGATAATCAAATAGACGATAATTGTAATGGTCAAATAGACGAAGATAGTTCTGGTGGGACCAATGAAGATGAAGATGGGGATGGAATACCAGATAATATGGATAACTGCCTCGGTTTGGCAAATCCAAATCAAATAGATGAAGATGGAGATGGCGTAGGTGCAGCCTGTGATTGTGACGATTCAGAATTAATAGGTTTCAATTGTTCAGACGGTTGTTTAACTTTCTATGCAGATAATGATGGAGATGGTTTTGGTAATCCCAATATTATCCGAATAGCTTGTACCTCTCCAGCAGGGTTTGTCCAAAGTGGTTTAGATTGTGACGACTCTAATCCAAACATAAATCCTTTAGCAGTAGAAATACCTGATAATGGCATCGACGAAAATTGTAATGATTTAGTAGATGAATCCACTTCGGCTATTTTATGGTTTTTAGATGCAGATGGAGATGGTTTTGGAAATCCGACAGTGGACTCAATGTCTATAGCTCAACCTAGAGGTTATGTCAACAATGATGAAGATTGTGATGATACCAATCAATTAATTTATGTCGGCGCTTTAGAATTGGTAGATAATTTAGATAATAATTGTGACAATCTAGTGGATAATTTCGACGGCAGTTGTGATGATTTTACCAATCCAGGAGAAGTTGGAGGAAATCAAGTTATTTGTCCTGACAGTCCAGTACCATCGATTATTGAAAATATAACTGCTCCGAGTGGAGGAAGTGGCATCATGGAAATTATGTGGATGATGACAACGGATAACCCAAGGAATGGAAATGCACAATGGGCCCTTATTCCAGGGTCACATGCCTTAGCATATACTCCAATGGACTTAGAGCAAACCACCTATTTTCGTCGCTGTGTCAGAAGAGGCGGATGTAGAAAATTTTTCCAAGAATCCAATATCGTCACTATTAGTTATAATCCTACTTGTGAAGAAGAAATTGAATTAATCGAAGAAGAAATAGACACAGTTCCAGAAGAAATAGAGATAATCGAAGAAGAAATGGATTCAACAATGGAAGAAGAAGACCCTTGTTTGAATACAGAAATAATCGTTGAAGCTACTACTATCAATCCAGATTGTAATATCAACAATGGTCGCATCGAATTAGCTGTAAGCGGAGGCACTGCCCCTTATACCTATGCTTGGGAACCTAATATTGGCGATTCAACAATCATAGATAGTTTGCCAATTGGTGATTATAGTGTCACTATTTTAGATTCATTGAATTGTTTCAGAAATTTCTCTGTAACGCTCACAGAACCAGACACTTGTAATTCCCCTCCTGGATTAGCACCAGAGGATTTTGAGTTTGGAAGAGTCATAGCCAATGTCTTAAATGATGAGATAGTTTGGGTAGAATGGGAAGGTATCAATGAACATGTTGATGGACAATATACTTTAGAGCATTCCAAAACAGGTACAAATTTTACAGTATTACCAATGGCGCAAAAAGCGCAAGGCCGAAGTAAAAGTAATTACCAAACAAGTGATAACGCTCCAACCCCTGGTACAAGTTTTTATCGAATAAAATATATCAACCCTCAAGGGAAATTTCTTTATTCTCCAATAGTGCAAGTAATGGTAACGCCAGAAGGAGCACCATTATTTATAGCTTATCCAAATCCTTTTGAAAATATACTAACGATAGATTTCCTAAGTAATACCAAAGAAGCTATTGAAATCAAAATAATAGATAATCTAGGCCAAATAGTATATACTACTAAAATTCCAAAAGGGGTTCTTCGAAAAGACTTAGTATTACCAGAAACGGCAAGAGGCTTATTTACTTTGGAAGTCACTTCGAAACGGGAACGCTGGATGAAAAAAGTATTAAAACAATAGATTATACTGCGAACGGGATAAAAAAGTGATTTTAAAAAGATGACAGAAGTCAGACCTCTAAAACCATTTTCACAAATTTATCCCGTTTCATGTATAGTATTTAGTGGTGAGTGGTAAGTTGATTAACCACTCACCACTCACCACTCAAAATATGGCTACTACTCGAGCAGGGGCAGCAGAACCACCGACTATTTTTAAAGGAAATACCGCTACTTTAAAACCGCTAGGAGGTAGTGCTTTTAAATTAGTAAGTTGTTCGATATGACAATATTCTTTTCTAGCACCAACTAAATGAGCCGCCCAAAAAGCAGCATTATCTTTATGTTTTTTGGCTTGTTCAACTTGGTATTTAAGGGGCAAATCCCATCCCCATTGGTCGATTCCCATCACTTTGACCCCTTGGTCGATTAACCATTCGGTCGCTTCGGCACTCATACCTGTTCCTTTATCGGGAAAATCTTTAGTGCCCATAAGCACATCCCTATCCGTTCGAATTAGGACAATATTTCCTGGTTTAATCGATAAATTATTTTTAGCTAAATCTGCTTGCAAGTCCGCAATGGTAATCGGGTCAAAGTCAGCTTTATGAGACATATTAATAACAATTCCATCACCATAACACCAATCCAGCGGAATTTCATCAATGGTTTTAGCTTTTTCTCCATTGACGGTTGGACTATAGTGCCAAGGAGCATCAATGTGTGTGGTTGAATGTACGCCCATTTTTTGGATAGTATCATCAGCCCAACCAATAAAGTTAGCTGGAAACAGTTTAAAAGGTAGACCTAAAAAGCGAATTAACCAACCTCCTTTTCGATGGGATTTATGTTTAATTTTCACTTTCATAAACCAAGGGTCGTTTTTATTATACTGGATAGCTTTAGAAAGGTCGATTATTTTAGACATAAAAATTAAGTAACAAATTAGAATAAAAGAAAAGATGTAAAACTAAAGATTTCAGTGGTTTATTCTAGTATAGAGCGTCAGATAAAAAAGTAATAAATATCCGTGTTCCTTCACTAATCCGTGGTATTGATTACTACCACGGATTAGTGAAGGAACACAGATATTAGATTGATATTAAATTACAATAATATTTTTTGTAATATCAATTTTT
>CALLVC010000388.1 GCA_938010785.1 uncultured Saprospiraceae bacterium | reverse complement strand
ATGGCTCTGCTAAAAGGATAGTGCCTGTCGATACTTTTTTACTCATTCTGAAAGATTATTTGTGAGTGGGCGACTGAATCATAGGTTAAAACGATGAAGGGTTTTCTTATGAAAAATGAAACATCCGAGTAAATGTTGATTGATTGGGACATCGAGTCCCAATCAATCAAAAAAGGGGATTTAAAGGATGAGCTAAAATTAATTTTAGCTCATCCTTTAAAAACCCTTTTTACAAATTTTGCTCCCGATAGCTATCGGGAATACGACAAAATTTGTTGGGAACGCCTAGCTATGCATTTTTATAAAAAAAACCTAAATAACGATAGAATTTTCAACTAACAACCTTACAAAGGTGATAAAGGTTTAATATAAGTGCTACTTTGGTTAAATAAATATAGGGGTTGTTCCGTAGAATAGCAATTTTTAATTATTGAAAAGTAAGAAAGCGTCGCTTATAATTACTCTATCAAATACTACTTTTCGTCTATAAAAAGGCCGCAGCTAATAGTATTTCAATTACTTTTAACGTTCTAATCTTGTAGATATAGAGACAATGAAACAAAGTTGACTTTTATCCACTATAATAAGTAAGTATTTTAGCGCCTTCTAATTTTATTATTTGAAAGCTGCTAAAATTCAATTACAATCAAAAATGCGTAAGTTTTCAATAGGTTGGCTTAAGGTACCGACGAACTCATTCGTCGTAAAAAAGTCAGCCTATCAAAAGAATCAACGACGAATGAACCCGCCTGAATGCGTAGCGGGCAGGTTCGTTGGTACATTTAGAACTTACAAAAATGCTAGCTTTTTAGCTGATAATGAATTAGTTAACCTTTACATCATTCACAAAATACGCCAAAAATTCTTCAGGCTAAGTTTTGGAAGTATGCATTGCGTATCCTAAATTGCAGCATTAAAACCTTATAGCCACATTATGCAAAAGAATCTTTCGGAATTATTTGGAACCAATCCTTCTTTAGAACAAAAATTTGTCTCTGTTTTTATTAAGGCATTAGAGAAAAATAACCAACCTGGTTTTGACTATATCGAATTTAAGCAATCCTTGGGTGTGATGGCTAAAATGAATATTGATGAAAGCACTGCTATTCGGTCTGCTTTTGCCACTGCTTCTACCGTTGGTCTGACTAAAAAAAAGTTATTAGACTCTGCTAAATTCTATGGTAAGGTCATTAATCAAGAAAAAGAACATTTTGACGCTGCCCTAAATAAGCGCATCAACTCAAAAGTGGGGGGCAAAATTAAAGAAGTCGAAAAGTTAAAAGAACAGATTATAAAGTACAAAGAAAAAATAGAGCAACTGCAAGCTCAAATCGAAAAGCATCAACATACCATTGATACCGCCGATGAACAAATCCAAGCAGAGAAAGAAAAAATCGTCGGTACGCAAAATAATTTTGAACAAACCCACGAAGACTTTATTAATCAGTTGAAGGCTGATATCGAAAATTTCAACACTTATTTATAAATGGGTACACGGTAAACGGTACACGGTAAACGGTTTTAATGCCGTCCCGTCTACCGTCTACCGTCTACCGTGAACCGTTTTAACATGGCAGATTTTACGGATTTTCAAGGACAAAGCGCAAAAAAGTCTTTTTGGCAAAAACCAGAAGGCGTCACAGGTGCTATCTTTTTATTAGGAATCGCGGCTGGCGTTGGGTATTTATTGACGACCGGCATTCTTCCCATTATTCTTGGTAATATTCTTTACTTGAGTGGTACTTTAGTGGTCTTGGCAGCTATCGTTTATATGGTCTTAGACCCTAAAATGCGTGGCCTAGTTTCTTATATGTATAAGAGTGTCATGCGGACTATTACTGGTTGGTTTGTTACCATTGACCCTATTGGTATCCTAAAAAATTATATTGACGACTTGCAGGATAATTTAGGGAAGATGAGTTCTCAGATTGGAGCACTTAGAGGTCAGATGCGTAAGATGAAGGACATCATGACCAAAAATAATAAGGATATCGAGATGAATCTGAAACTAGCGAGTAGAGCACAAACTCAGGGCAATCAAAAACAAATGCTCCTCTCTACTCGAAAAGCAGCTAGACTTAAAGAAAGTAATGGTAAATACGATAAACTCCATAAAAAAATGGAAGTTATCTATCGCATCTTGACCAAGATGTATCAAAACTCTGAAATCTTACTAGAAGATACCAAAGACCAAGTCATGGTCAAGGAACAGGAACATAAAGCCATTAAAACATCTCACTCCGCTATGAAATCTGCCATGAGTGTAATTTCTGGTGACCCTGACAAACGAGCAATGTTTGATGCAGCAATGGAAAATATCGCAGATGATGTTGCCAATAAAGTAGGAGAAATGGAGCGATTTATGGAAATGTCTTCCAGCTTTATGAATTCGGTTGATTTACAAAATGGCGTCTTCGAAGAGCAAGGCATGGAAATGTTAGAAGAATGGGAAAAGAAAAGTACCTTACTTTTAATGGGCGAAAATGCCACAGAGGGCTTAGATTTAAATAGCGACCGTCCTACTATGCGACCAGAGGAACGTTCTTCTGGTGGGAACCAATATGATAATTTGTTTGGGTAGTTACCCTTTACTTCTAATAAAAAAAGGCGATGCTTAATAAAGTATCGCCTTTTTTTATGTCTAAGCACTTCCTAAAAAACCAATCACCTAGTTTTTTCTACCATTCACCGATAAGCCTTTTTTCTCAAATTTCACCATTCACCGTTCGGGAAATGTCATTCATCTTCTACAATCAACAATTAACCGTAATTTTTAATATATCATAAATTTACATTTTGCCGACAATTCAAAATTCAACCTAAAAAATAGTAGATATTTGTAGGGTAATTATTGCGAAGCAAATCATTTAATAGCTAAAACTTCGGCTTCGAAAAATTATTAACATAACATTCAAGAAGGGTGTGGCTTTAATCTGATGTAATACGATAGTGTCGAAGCTACCCATACGGGCAGGCAGCTCCTTTTAGCCATTTTTGGCATCTAATCGTTACAGACAGAGCCAGAGCTACGCTCTTTTTTAGGAAATTAAGGGCATCGACCTGACCCCGTCTGTAGATTTGACGACATTTT
>CALLVC010000387.1 GCA_938010785.1 uncultured Saprospiraceae bacterium | reverse complement strand
TGGGGTTGTGTAGAAAGTATTTTGACGCTGAAGGACGCTGACTTTTTATGACTTTTTTATGTTTTCTTGTGTTTCTTGTTCAAAAACATAATTCAAACATAATTCAAACATAGTCTTTCGTATGAAAACATAATAAATCATAACTTCAAACAGCGTCTTTCAGCGTCAAAAAATCAAATAAGACTTTTTACACAACCTCGTAACGGCGCATAAAAACGCAATTTATTAATTCATCATTCCAAAGGGTTTTCTTCTAAAAAATTATGTCAACTACTTTGATAAACTTGTCTATTTTTTCCATTAAAAGTCTAACAAACAGCAAAAAGCCATCCCGATAACGAGATGGCTTTTATATCTTCTAAGAAAACTTATATCAATTAAGCATTCTCTGGTCTCAAACTTCTTACCGTCCTTCCTGCTCTCCACATTTCTGACTCTCTTAATTCTTCTAATTCAGCTTCTAACTTCACTCGGTAATCGTCTTTACTATTAGAGTCGATAGACAATTGTGCTTCGTTTCCTGTAGCTACACTATCGTATAACTCTTCGAAAACTGGTCTTGTTGCATCTCTAAATTTTTTCCACCAATCTAAAGCACCTCTTTGTGCAGTTGTAGAACAGTTGGCATACATCCAATCCATTCCGTTTTCTGCTACTAATGGGTATAATGATTGAGTCGCTTCTTCTACTGTTTCATTGAAGGCTTCAGAAGGAGAGTGTCCTCTTGAACGCAATAAATCATATTGTGCAGCGAATAAGCCTTGAATAGCACCCATTAAAGTACCTCTTTCACCTGTTAAATCACTGAATACTTCTCTTTTGAAAGTTGTTTCGAATAAATATCCTGAACCAACTCCGATACCTAAAGCAACCACTCTGTCAAAAGCATTACCCGTTGCATCTTGGAAGATAGCGTAACTAGAGTTTAAGCCTCTTCCTGCTACGAATAACCTTCTTAAACTAGTTCCTGAACCTTTTGGTGCTACCAAAATCACATCTACATCCTTTGGAGGAATGATGCCTGTTCTTTCTTTATAAGTTACTGCAAAACCGTGAGAAAAGTACAATGCCTTTCCTGGGGTTAAATGCTTCTTGATTGTTGGCCACATTGCAATCTGCGCAGCATCAGACAATAAATATTGAATGATAGTCGCCTTCTCACAAGCTTCTTCAATACTGAATAAAGTTTCTCCTGGTACCCATCCGTCATTTACAGCTTTGTCCCAAGACTTAGATGGGCTCCTTTGTCCAATGATGACATTAAAACCGTTATCTCTTAGATTCATTGATTGGCCAGGACCTTGTACACCGTATCCTATAATGGCAATCGTTTCTTTCTTAAGTACTTCTCTTGCTTTTTCTACTGGAAACTCGTCTCTTGTTACAACGTTTTCAACTGTTCCGCCAAAATCTAATTTAGCCATGATTATTAATTTTCGATTTTAAAATAATTGCTAGTAGGAAAGGTTGAGCTTTTGTTTTGCTACTTCACTACCAACATAATTTTGATTTTAGAAATACGGTTTTACTTGGACTTTTTAAAAATAAGGTGCAAAGAAAAGGAGTTTTTTACTAAAATACCCTGTTCTACCCTAATATTTTAATGCTAAAGGAATGGTATTTTTACGATATCCAAAAATTGTTCTTTTTGGAACGAGTCAGAATAGAGACAATTTTTTGATATTGATAGGCTTAATTATCCTCAAATTCTGATAAGGCGTATACGAAGTTTTCAATCCTCCCAGCCAAGCCCTAAAATTTTCAAAAATCACCCTATTTCCTTTCATCGCCCGCAACTTTGGTTAATTATTTCTTTCAGGGTATTTCTTGTCATTAAAATTACCTATATCTTTGCCAAGGAAGACCTATCATGTAGAACCTACTTTACCTCCCCAAAACCGGAACTTATGTTCCTTTTGTGGAGTAAAAGTTTAACGTGATAGGTCTTTTGTATTTCAAAACTAATCACAAATTATAAACTAACATTTTTACATAAGAGGAGTCTGTTGGAATAGCCTGTAAAATGGAATGTCTAATATACACCATTAAACGCTTAATCATGCCTATAATTTCACGAAGAGGAAAAGACGCTTACACATCCCCCATACGCCATTTAGGACCTTATGCGGATGCTGCCAAAGCCAAGGGAAAGCATGTTTACCATTTAAATATCGGAAATCCAGATATCAATACCCCAACTTTGGCCTTAGAAGCCGTTCGAAACGCCGCTGAGAAGATTGTTCCTTATAGTCCTTCTAAAGGCTTTACTTCTTATCGTAAGAAATTAGTAGGATATTACAAAAAATTTGGAGCAGACTTAAGCTACGAAGATATTATTATTACCAATGGTGCCTCTGAAGGTATTCTTTTCTCTATGTTTTCTTGCTTAGATGCTGGTGATGAGGTGATTATTCCTGAACCTTTTTATGCGATTTATAATGCCTTTTGTTATGTGTCTGGGGTAAAGATTGTGACGATTACCTCTTCTATTGAAAATGGCTACGCACTTCCATCTGCTAAAGAATTTGAAGCTTGTATTACGCCAAGAACGAAGGCAATTTTTATTTGCAACCCCAATAACCCAACTGGTTGTGTGTATACCAAAGAGGAATTAGCTGCTTTGGGTGAAATTGTCAAAAAGAATGATTTATTCTTTTTCGTTGATGAGGTGTACAGAGAATTTTCTTACGAAGATAAATTTTATTCTGTTTTAAATTTTAAAGATTTAGAAGACCATGTAGTCGTGATTGATTCTGTTTCAAAGCGATTTTCTGCTTGTGGAGCTAGAGTAGGGGCCTTGGTTTCTAAAAATCCTAATATCCTAGAAAACGTCAATAAATACGCAGAATTTAGGCTTAGTCCTCCGCATTTTGGACAAGTTTTAGCAGAAGCTACTTTAGACGTTGATGAGTCTTATATCAATGAAGTGAAATTGGAATACGTCAAAAGACGAGATTACATTTATAGCCGTTTGGCAAAAATGGATGATGTCATTTGTAAAAAACCAAATGGCGCTTTTTATATTCTAGCAAAAATTCCGATTGACGATTCTGTTAAATTCTGTAAATGGTTATTGACGGATTTTGAATACAAAAAATCAACTGTCATGCTGGCACCGGCCAGTGGTTTTTATGCAACGCCCGGAAAAGGAAAACAAGAGGTGCGTTTAGCTTATGTTTTAGGCGTTGAAACCATCGAAAAAGCGATGGATTGTCTAGAAGTTGCTTTGAAAGAATATCCCGGTCGGACGCCTACAGAGAAGGTGGTGACCAATGGGGTGCTGAAACATTAGTAACCTGCCCGACTAGTCGTCAGGCTGGCGGATTTTCAATTTTCAATTTATAATAAGGGCTGTACGAAGTTATCAAAACGGCTAGGATTGAATCACATGAACAAACACAGTTTGTGAACCGCTTGCGGATGGGAAGCCAACGGATTTGGACGGTTTCTTTGCTTAATTTGTTCTAGGTCGTGTTCAAAACATAATAAAAACATCATTTTTTATAAGAAAACATAACAATTCATAACTTCAAACTGTGTCCTTCCGTGTCAAAATAAAACTTCGTACAGTGCTTATTTATAATTTTCAATTTTCAAAAGGGAGCAATTTTAGGCTTTAGTGCTAAGATTGTTCCCTTTTGTATTTGTGAGACAACTGATTTAGATAGAATAGCGACTGTCCTATACCGAACATTGATTGACCATTTTCGGACAGTAATTGGCCTCTTTTTTAATTAATAAATTTTATAAATTATTGATAATTAGTGTTTTATGTCTTTGGCATATGTGTTGAATATTCTTTTATAAGAAAGTCTTTTTATAAATAAAAAGAATTATCCGACTGACTTAAATTTTTAACACATGGAATTTAATACTTTCAAAATTGCGCTGAGGACTTTAAAGAAAAATAAGTTGTATGCTTTTATCAATATTTTAGGATTGATGATAGGTGTCGCTGCGGTTTTACTTATTTTCAGAATGGTTAATTATGAATTGAGTTTTAACCAAGATTTTGAAAACTATGACCGAATAGTTAGAGTGGTTTCTTTTGAACCTTATGAAACTGGAGATGATGCGCATGATTATTGCCAATCTTTACCAGCTATGGAACTGATGAAAACAGATGTTCCGCAATTTGAAAAAAGTGCAAGGATTTATGAGACTTGGGCTAGTCTGACGGTTCCTAATCCAACTGGTGGTGCTCCTTTGAAAAAATTTGCCGTACCTGATGAAAATATAGGCATGTTTGCAGACCCTGAATTTTTGTCCATTTTCGATTTTGAATTAATTTTAGGAGAAAGAGCGTCTGTATTGACGGAACCGGGCACTATTGTTTTAACCAAAAATTTGGCAGAGAAATGTTTTGATAATTGGGAAGATGCAATCGGTAAAACCTTGATGGTTGACAATATAGTACCCGTTAAGGTGACAGGTGTTTTGGCAGTCTTACCATCTAATTGTGATTTCTCTTTTCCATATCTGATTTCCTACCAAACGGTAGAAAATAATAAAGGACCTTTTTTCTATGGCGGTGGCTGGGGGAGTTGTAGTTCCAATAACCAGTTTTTCGCTATGCTGAAGGATGTCAATCAATTTGAGGCAGCTGAAACGGTTCTTGGTAAAATAGGTGCTAAGGAATATACAGATGCAGATAATAGACAGGAGCGATTTCATACCTTACAACCCCTAGCGACCTTGCATTACGATGAGCGATATGGGAATTCTGGAACGCATATGGTGAGCAAATCACGACTTAAAGTTTTAGGATTTATTGGTTTGCTCATTTTAATTATAGCCTGTTTTAATTTTATTAACCTAGCAACTGCTCAAGCCACTTTGCGTGCTAAAGAAGTCGGGGTAAGAAAAACTTTGGGGAGTAGACCGATTGATTTGATTAAGCAATTTATGACAGAAACCGGGGTTATTGTAATAATTGCTGTGCTTTTTGGTGCCAATTTAGCTGCTGTCAGTTCCCCTTTATTGCAACACGTTTCGGATGTGCCGACTGCCTTACCTTTTTTAAGTGACCCCAAAGTACTTGGATTCTTAGGGATGGTTGCTTTAGTCGTTACGCTTTTGTCAGGGATATATCCTGCTTTAAAACTATCTAGATTCCAACCAGTGGAAGCGCTCAAAAGTAAAGTGTCAACGGAATCTTTTGGAGGTATTTCGCTAAGAAAAGGATTAGTGGTCACTCAGTTTATCATTGCTCAAGCCTTGATTATTGGTGCTATTATTACCATCAACCAATTGGACTATATGCGGTCAAAAGATTTGGGGTTTGCAAAAGATTTAGTTTACACTTTTGGTTTTAATGGCGATGAATCTAATGGTAATCGACAATCAGCCTTAAAACAAACCTTGCTTCAAATCCCAGAAGTAGAGACGGTTAGCCTTAATAGTGACCAACCCTTATCTGGAAATACTTGGTCGTCTAACTTTTCCTATGCTTCTAGACCCGAAGATGAACCTTATAG
>CALLVC010000386.1 GCA_938010785.1 uncultured Saprospiraceae bacterium | reverse complement strand
CTTGCTTAAAAGTTTTTAATAAAGCACTCGTAGATTCAGGTGTTTTAATATTACCTAAAGCTAAAGCCAATGGAATTTTTATTTTGATATCTTCACTAGCCAATAAAGTTTCGCTTAATGCTTGTAGGTTCGCCTGAATATCAATATCCTTTGCTCTGCCCAAATAATTAGCCGCTATCATTCGCACAGTAGGAGGATACAAAGTATTGTTTACAAAAGTCAACATCTTCGAAGTACCTTCAGGACTCACCATTCCTCTCATAGCAAAACGATAAATGCCATAGGCCTGTCCAGTTAATAGTAAAGTGTCCGTGGCTTTATAAGTAGAAATACCCGTCAATAAACTGAGCGTTTCTTTTGGTGCACATTTACCCACAGCCTCCAGTATGGTACTATTAGATTTAAGATATTGACGAGCCGTATCATATTGCTCAAAAGCATTCATTAAAAGTGAGGCACCTCTTTCGGCTCCTAATTGTCCGATAGCATAAGCCGCCGCGACTCTAACTTCTTGAATAGGGTCTTTCAACAATTTGGCCAAGCTATCCAAAGCGTTCTTATCCTGCGTAGACGCAAATGCCATTGCTGCGGCATATCGATAAGAAGGGTCTTTATCATTAAAAAAGTCGAGTAGACTTTCGGTTCGATTTTCATCTTGATGTAAGATAATTTGTTGAAGGGTAGAATCTCTAATATCTCTAGTTACTTCGGTTAACACCACTTCCTCAGGAGGAACGCATCTAAAAAGGATTAGGGAAAAAAATATAAAAAATAGGTATTTAAGATTGATTTTCATTACTGTGGATTTAGGATAGTTGTTAATTATCCAGAATTAATTTTTTGCAAAAATAGCAGCTTTCCGCATTTTAGCGAAAGAAATATTTAAAGCATTCCATTTTTTGAAAGGCTTTTACAATTTTGTATCAGATTTCGTGCAATTTTTTCGTAATTCTGCGTTTAAATTAGGAATTTGAATAACGATTTACTACAAAGACACCATAATATAATTATTTTAGGGTCAATCAATTAGCAAGAGAAACCGTTATTTTACAGAAACTGCTCGTTAAGAAACTAAAAGTAAATTTTTTCAAAATGGATATTTACGAACGTAAATCTAGGTGGAAGTTGTATTTGGCTATTGCGGGGATAATTGTAATCCTTATTTCATTGCTTTACACGAGGAATCTTGCTAGCAAACTAGCTGAAGGAGAAACCATGAAGGTAGAGTTATGGATAAATGCTATTAAAGCGCTAGCTACAGGGGCAAATTTAGAAGAAGATGTTACGTCCACACATGAGATTACTCAAATAATTGATGATATCCCTCTAATTCTTGTCGGAGATAATGGTATCATTATAGATGCTAAAAATTTCCCTAAGACACTAGACGACGAAGGGTTTCCAGTTCAAGAAGAATTAAATAAATTAGAAAATCAGGTTGAAGAATATAAAAGTCAAAACAGAGAACTAATTCTAGATAATGGAGAATCGATTCAATATGTATATTATGGTCATTCTCAAACTTACACCTTACTAAAATACTTCCCAATATTACAATTTCTTCTTATCGCAGGTTTCATAGCCTTTGGGTATTTCAGTTTCAGTTCTTCTAGGCGAGCCGAACAAAACCAAGTCTGGGTAGGCATGGCCAAAGAAACAGCTCATCAACTAGGGACGCCTATTTCAGCAATCATGGGTTGGATTGACCATTTAAAGGATATGTATGGAAGTGATGAATATATGTTGGACGTAGTAGAAGAATTAAAAAAAGATACAGGTCGTTTGGAATTGATAGCCGACCGATTTTCTAAAATTGGTTCTGAACCAAAAATGGAGTCCGTCAATATTTATGAAGAGCTGGAAAGTATGCGCGCTTATATGCAGCGACGTGCCTCTCGAAGAATTGAATTTGATTTCCCAGACCCTACACTAGTTCAGAATGTAAATATCAATCCACCTTTATTTAATTGGGTATTAGAAAATTTACTACGCAACGCATTAGATGCGATGGGAGGTAAAGGAAAAATTAGTGCAAAAGTATATAAAGAAAAAAATCAAGTCTGCATAGATGTAAGCGATACAGGAAAAGGGATTCCCACCTCAAAATTCAAAACCGTTTTCAAACCAGGTTACTCCACTAAAAAAAGAGGATGGGGGCTAGGTCTTTCTCTTGCTAAAAGAATAATTGAATCTTATCACTCTGGCAAGATTTTTGTAAGTAAGTCAGTACCTAGCGAACAAACTACTTTTACTATAAAACTCCCTGTAAATCACCATGTTAGAGGAGAAACCGAGATTCAATAGCCTATTTAGGCGCATCCTACAAAAAGTCAGTTCACTCACAACTTTACTTTTATGCGCTGCCCTTTTACTCCCTCTTGGCAGTAAGGCTAGTCATTCCCTTTCCACAGATATTCCAGTTACTTTATTAGATGCGGAGACCAAGGAACCTTTAATTGGCGTTAATATTTATACCGAAAATTTTAAATTCAATGGTATAACCGACGAAAACGGTCAAGCAATTATCAAAGGGTTAAATTACAGAGATGTAGTTTTATTCAGCTATATCGGCTATAAAACTTTAGAATTACCTATTTACAAAATCAGAAGTAAGAATGGGCAATTATTAATGGAACTAGATATAATAGAAATATTAGGTTTAGAAGTAGTAGGTCGACGAGACGACCCTGTCAATGAAATCCCCTATCAAGTAGAAAGAATAACCAGCAAAGATATACAGCTAAGTAGCGCCCAAACATCAGCTGATTTATTAGAAAAAGATGGAGGGCTATTTGTTCAAAAAAGTCAGATGGGTGGAGGAAGTCCAATCATCCGAGGATTTGAAGCAAATCGAGTACTCTTGGTAGTGGATGGTGTAAGAATGAATAATGCCATTTATAGAAATGGGCATCTACAAAATGCCATTACAATTGACCCTGCAATTTTAGAACAGGCAGAAGTTATTTATGGTCCTGGTTCGTTGACCTATGGTAGTGATGCATTGGGTGGAGTCGTTCACTATAGAACAAAAGACCCAGAATTGGCTTATGGTCCAGACGAAGATATTATATTGAAAACAAATGCCTCCTATCGTTATGCTTATGCAAATGAAGAAAATGCTTTTCATGTTGACTTTAATCAGGGAAAGAAAAAATGGGGAACTTTAACTAGTTTTTCCTTCGTAGATTATGGGCATTTAATATCAGGAAACGTACGTCCAGAAGCCTATCCAGAATTTGGTAAAAAATTATTTCGTGCGCCATTAATCACCACCATCACACCAGTAGAAAAATTTGAAGTCGAAAAAACTAATAAGCAATGGGGAACGGAGTATAGTCAAATAGATTTTTTACAAAAGATAAAATTCCAGCCAAATGATAATGTCTACTTTGTAGCAAATATGCAATGGTCTCTTTCTAGTAATATTCACCGATACGACAATTTAGCAGATACTATCTCTTCAGCTCGAGACTTAAAATGGATAGAATGGTTTTATGGGCCACAACAGAGAATTTTAGGATCAATAAAAGCTAGATTATTAAACCAAAAGCATTTTGATAGAGGAACGATTATAGCATCTTTTCAAAAAGTGGACGAGGATAGACTATCTCGTAAATTTGGAAAAAACTGGAGAAGTGTAAGTGAAGTAGATGTTTATGTGTATTCTCTTACCGCTGATTTTGATAAATTTCTAACTGATGACGAGCGAACCACGCTGTCTTATGGCTTTGACCTGAGTAGAAATAATGTAATTTCAGATGCTTTTGAGGTTTATGCACCACAGGGAGACCAACAGGGAGATATCAATAGAACTGGGGACGACATCATCACTCGTTATCCAAGTGGAGGAAGTTCTATGAACGCTTACGGTGCCTACTCTAATTTAAAATGGAGAAGTAAAGACAATGTACTAGCGGCAGAAGCAGGATTAAGATATAGTTATGTTCAATTAAAAGGTTTTTTCGGTCCAAATGACCCTATAAGCTGGCCACAAAATTATATTGATGGTATTGAACTAAATAATGGGGCATTAACCTTTGGAACAGGTCTAACCGCCAACACAAAAAACAAATGGCAATTTAGAGGACTAGTAGCTTCCGCATTCCGTTCTCCTAATATTGATGACTTTGCACAAATCAGAGAAAAAAATGGATTCATTACGGTTCCCAATACAGAACTAAAACCTGAAAAAGCATTAACCTTTGAGGTGACAGTTGGTAAACAATTAGGCACAATAAAAACGGATAAATCTGGAAAAAAATCGGGCTTAAGCTTGAACTTAAGTGCTACTGTTTTTAATACCAATTTAAGAGACGCCTTAACTAGAAAAAACTTTACTTTACCTGATGGTTCTATTACGCTAACAAGAGATGAAGAGTTATTAGAAATACAAGCCAATGTCAATGCGACTACAGCAAATATTAGAGGGCTATCGGCTAACGTTCTACTGAAAATCGGAGAAAATTTTGAGTTTCAATCTAATATTAATTTCACTAAAGGAACAAGTCGTTTCCAAGATGAGATAGCAGGAATAAAGATAGATACTATTGTACCTTTTGGTCACATTCCTCCTATGTATGGAAAAACGAGTTTAACCTTCAATCTAGGCAAATGGAAAATTGCTCCAACCATTAGATATAATGGTAGAAAACGACCTAATGATTATTCCGTAGCTTCGGCAAGAGTTATTGATGGAGCAGTATTTTTAAGAAGAGATGGAACTTCAGATAATATCGACTACACGCCTTATGGTTTTATCGATGTAAACGGAGACCCTTGTGACCCAAATTCACCAAAAGGAACTTCTTGTGTAGAAGGCTATGCTGGCTCGTTAGCATGGACTACTTATAATGTTTATACAGAATACAAATTCAGTGATAATCTTTCTATGAATCTCAGTGTAGAAAATATTGCAGATTTGCACTATCGCCCTTTCTCTTCGGGAGTAAGTTCAGCTGGTCGAAATTTTATTATAGGCTTAAGAGCAAATTTTTAAAAGAGGGAAAGGGTGATGGTTGATAAGGCTAATAAGGTTGGAAGCTCATCAGCCTCATCAGAGAAAGTTCAAACTCAAGTGTCAAGTTCAAATTAAAATTTACAAATCATTGACAATCAAGTACTTTAAAATGGATTTAGGGCGAACGAAAAGTCAAAATCGTAATATATAAACCTTTGAAAAATGGATAGTCGATGTTTGAAGATTGCATCTTCAAACCAATATTTTAGCATTTTTTAACTTTTATCAGTCGATTACATATTATAAAAACGACTTTTCGTTCGCCCTAATTTGGCGGTTACTTTTTACCCGTCAAATCATACTTGGTCAACCACTAGTTCGTTCAATGATTTAAAAATATTCTCATGAAGAAGGTACATATTATAGGAATCGTTTTAATTGCGGCCGCTATTGGTATTTTAATGTCTATATCCAATGATGTCAGTACATTTACAACCTTTGCCGATGCAACTACTTCTGGAAAGGTCGTGAAAATTTCTGGACACTTAAGTAAAGATAAAGAAATGTATTATGAGCCCCAAAAAGACCCAAACTATTTTACTTTTTATTTGAAAGATAGTGAAAGTGTAGAACGTAAAGTCATTTTATTATCGGCGAAACCACAAGATTTTGAGCGCTCTGAATCTATTGTTTTGACGGGAAAAATGGACGGTGATACCTTTTTGGCTTCTGATATGCTGATGAAATGTCCATCAAAATATAAAGACGAAGAAATTTATATTAAAAGTAAAGAAGCTAGTGCAATGTTAGATAAATAGTATTCCTATAAATACATTCTTTACCATACACTTTTTAAAACGCTGCCTTTGGCAGCTAAACAAAGGAGTTTGAG
>CALLVC010000385.1 GCA_938010785.1 uncultured Saprospiraceae bacterium | reverse complement strand
TACCTAATTTTCCGTCTACGCCACTGCCATCAAAGGCTTCTCTTCTTTCACAAATCGCTCTCCTATTTTACAATCTCCATTATACTGTGCTCCTTCTTCGACTTGTAAAGAAGCTGCCAAAATCGTACCCTCTATTTTAGCAGTACTATGCAAATGTAAAACACCTTGGACAATAATCGTCCCTTTGATGTGGCCTTTAATAATCGCAGAGTGGGTGTGAATGGTTCCTTCTATCCAACCAGTAGGCCCCATTAACAGGCGTTTTTTACAATGTACCTCTCCTTTAATAGTGCCATTAATTTGGACATCTTCACTACTAGTAAATTTTCCGTCAAGGACCGTACCTTTAACAATCATACAAGTAGTTCCAGTAGTGGTCAGGGTAGCATTAGGAATGGTAGGTGTGGAATCGATTTTCGTTGTTTTGAACATGTCTCTATAGTTTAGCTTGTTTACAGAAATAGTCAGATATTTTCAGTTTAGTCCTATAAGCTTTTACTAAACTGAAAGTCATCCAATTTAAAGTTGATTTGTTGCCTTTAAAAATCTCTTTAAGATGAAGGACAATACATTATCAATTGAAAAATCAATTAATAATTATCCATGCCATCACCCATTTAAAATTTGAGTTTAGAAAATATCGGATTATAATTATAATTTTGCGTTGTGAGGTTGTAACTCAGTGGAAATACTTGAAGGGAAAACAAATGAAGCCACTAAAGATGTTTGAGTTTGTCTAGCTTTAAAATTTAGACAAGACTCCTTGTATTAAATATTACGAATATATATTAATAATCGTTACATGAATATCAATATTTTAGCAATAGAATCTTCTTGCGATGACACATCTGCTAGTATTATACAAAACGGGCAAATTTTAAGTAATTGCATCGCGAATCAAGAAGCACATAAATTATACGGCGGAGTAGTACCAGAAGTGGCTTCAAGAGCACATCAGGCAAACATTATCCCCGTAGTAGACATGGCAATAAAGAAAGCGGGGATTGATAAAAAAGATTTATCAGCAGTAGCTTTCACAAGAGGTCCTGGATTAATGGGTTCTTTAATCGTGGGGGTTTCTTTTGCCAAGGCCTTTGCCATGAGTTTAAAAATCCCCATGGTGGAAGTTAATCATATGATGGCGCATGTGTTAGCACATTTTGCAGAAGCACCAAAGCCAACTTTCCCCTTCTTGTGTTTGACCGTTTCAGGAGGACATACACAGATAGTTTTAGTCAAGGATTATTTAGAAATGGAAGTGTTAGGCAATACGATTGATGATGCAGCGGGAGAAGCTTTTGATAAAACAGGTAAATTATTAGGCTTGGATTATCCAGCGGGGCCTTTAGTGGATAAATATGCCAAATTGGGGCAACCTATCTTTCCATTCACAGAACCTAAAGTGGATGGTTTAGACTTCAGTTTCAGTGGTTTAAAAACATCGATTCTATATTTTCTAAAAAAACAAATAAAAACGAATCCTGATTTTATCAAAGAAAATATAAATGACATTTGTGCTTCTGTACAAACTAGAATTGTGTCTATTTTAATGAATAAATTAAAAAAAGCAGTAGACCAAACAGGTATCACACAAGTAGCCATTGCAGGAGGCGTTTCTGCTAATTCAGGTTTGCGAAATGCCTTAATCGATACCGGAAAAGAACTAGGTTGGGCTACTTATATCCCAAGGTTTGAGTATTGTACGGATAACGCCGCAATGATTGCGGTGACTGGTTATTATAAGTATTTGAAAGAAGAATTTGTTGGGCAGGATGTGGTGCCTATGGCGAGGATGAAACTAGAAAATGCTTAAGGGGTCTTAGGGCTAAAAAAATCATACATCTTACCTGCCTGTCCGGCAGGCAGGCAGGCAGGCAGGTATGATGTATGATTTTCAAAACCTATAAATCTGGTCTATCTAAAATCCTATCGCTCCTGAAGTATAATAATCTTCTTTGTTAGGATACTTTCAGCCGTCCGCATAGACACCCAATAAGCTCCACTAGGCAAATGATTAGCAGAAATTTCGTATTGATACGCTCCTTTATCCATCGCTTTATGGTTAACAAAAACCTGAATGACTTTTCCAGTTACATCATGTAAACCAATCCATACAGTCGCATTTTCTCCTACCTCATAATCAATAATTGCAACATTACTAAATGGATTAGGTCTAACCAACAATTGGTTATTGTCTACCACTTTATCTACTGAAGTCAAATTAGGCGTTGCCGCTGTCGTCCTCTGAGAAACAGGTGTTTCTACTAAACTATTATCGGAGTTACATTCTTTGATATAGGCTACAAAATCAGCTCCAGCCTGCGCATGAAATCCTGGTAACAAAGTAATAGAAGTCCCTGCGGTATATCTAACTTTTGCCGTGTTTGTAATTATACCAGCGGAAGTAACGGTATTGGCCGCAACATAATTACCATCAGCCACCCCATTTTCATTTTTAGTAATATTATCTGCGTCGCATAGCAGCGCATTACTTATTGCAATAAAAACGGTATCTGCCGCACAAAGACCTAGTGTATCACAGACTTCATAGACAATAGTATCCTGTCCAAAATAATCGGTATTGGGTGTATAAACTATACTATCTCCATTCATAACACCTGCTACACCGTGAAAAGCACCTTCTAGAATATAGGTTTCTAAAGTATCTCCTACGCCATCAGGGTCATAATCATTGGCTTGCACATCAATTATAACATTTTGGTCATTCTTATTAATCGTCAAATAATCTGTTTTCGCAATAGGAGAAACATTATCGACAGATACGGTAATAAATATGGTATCAATTGCACACAAATTACTTGTATCACAAACTTGATAGACAATCGTATCCAATCCAACAAAATTTGCAGGAGGCGTATACCTAATACTATCTTCATCCACAACAACGGTAGAACCATTACTAGCAGCTTGTACTAAAATAGTTATCAAAGTATCTCCTACTCCATTCGGGTCTGAATCGTTGGCTTGCACATCTATATGGCTATTAATCGTATTTTCAGAAATACTTAAGAAGTCCGGCTGAGTAATAGGAGCTAAATTCATATCTATAACCGTTATAAAAACGGTATCACTAGCACAAACATTAGCAGTATCGCACACTTGATAAACAATGGTATCCATACCTGTAAAATCCATAGTAGGGCTATAACTAATAGAATCATTATTCACCACTGAAGCGGTTCCATCTGAAGGCATCGTCAAGATAGTGGTCACTAAAAAATCCCCCACTCCATTAGGGTCGCTATCATTCGATTGTACATTAATAAAATGATTGGTCGTATTTTTATCTATTACTAAATAATCCGCCGTTGCCGTTGGTCCTTCGTTAAAATCATAAATAGTAACGAAAACCGTATCTGAGGCACAAACAGCAGCCGTATCACAAACTTGATAAACAATTGTGTCCATACCTATAAAATCCATATTAGGACTATAACTAATGGAATCATCATTAATTACGGTAGCTGAACCATTGGTTGCCGCTTCCAAAATTGTAGTCATTAAAGAATCTCCTACTCCATTCGGGTCACTATCATTTAATTGTACATTAACGTAATTATCAATAGAATTTTTAGCTGCATTTAAATAATCAGACATGGCTGTCGGCCCTTCATTAATATCATTTATGGTGATAAAAATGGTATCCGAAGCACACAAGTTACTAGTATCACAAACTTGGTAAACAATAGTATCCAAGCCAAAATAGTCAAGCGTTGGTGTGTAATCAATACTGATATCATTAACAACAGACGCAGCACCATGTAAAGGAGCTTCCAAAATCGTCGTCACTAAAATATCGCCCGGTGCATCAGGGTCAGAATCATTATCTTGGACTGGAATCAAGTGATTCGATGTATTTTTATCAATCGTTATAAAGTCTGATGCTGCCACCGGTGGTTGATTGACAGGAAGTACAGTCAAAAACACCGTGTCTATTTCACATAAATTACCAGTATCACAAACTTGATAAATAATCGTATCTAGTCCAAAATAATCTGCTGTTGGCGTATAATCAATATCATTTCCATTGAGACTAGCGGAACCATTCGTTGGTTGTTGAATGATACTAGTTGTTAAGAAATCTGTTGGCTCATTCGGGTCACTATCATTTGCCTGTACGTCAATGGTATTATTTGTAGAATTTTCGTCCACAGTTGCAAAATCTGCCATGGTGATTGGCGCAAAATTTCCATCATTGACAATAACAAAGAGCGTATCAGATTCGCAAGCATTCAACTGGTCACAAACTTGATAGACAATCGTATCCAAACCTATGAAATCTGCATTAGGGATATAACTGATACTATCATCATTTACAACAGCCGCTGTACCATTAGTTGCAGGTACTAAAATAGTCGTCGTCAATATATCTCCATCTCCATCTGCATCTATATCATTCGCCTGTATATCAGCATATTCAATGGTATTATTTTGGAAGGTGAATAATGTATCTGCCGTAGTTTCAACCGAATGATTAATAAGAGACTGATTAATAATCACAGGAGTTTCTACTTGATTATCAAAATCATACTCAGTATTTCGAATATTACTAAAATTAGGCAGGGCATAATTAGTATTGGAAATACCCACATCATCTAGAATCCAGCCAAATTTGGCAGTATTTACATCTGTCAACAATCTAAACCGAACAATAGCTACTTCGCCTGCAAAATCAGATAAATCTGCCTTTGAGGTGATATATCCATTATTATTAGGTAAAATTTCAGAAGAAAGCCTACTGAAAGCATAATGTCCAAATTGGGTATAATTATTATAACCGTTTAGGGTAAATTTATCTTCTAAATTTATCCAATTTACTCCACCATCTATGGAAATATCTACTAATCCAAAATCATAACGGTCTTCTAAATCAAAATAATGATTAAAAGATAATTCACTGGAATCAGTCAAGGCAAGTGGGTCATTTAAAACTAAATGTGTTTCCGAAGTCACATTATTATTGGTAATAAACCAACCATTAGAAGGACTATAATAATATTGACTTTGTAAGTTCCAGACATGTGAACCTGAAATTTGTACTTGATTCCATTTATCTCCACCACTTTCTAAATCATCTAGAAAATCCTCGTTAAAATCAATCGCATCATTAATCGTAACTTTTAATTCTAATTCCCTAGTTTCCCCAACAGCTAAATCAAAAGCTGGCCACGTCACTACATTTCCATTAAGTGTGCCTCCTTGAGAAGCAGAATAAAAAGTAGTGTTATCAGGCAAAGTATCCGTCACAATGATATTAGGAGCAATAGCCCCTAAATGATTGACGGCTTCTAAGCTAAAGGTTAATCGCTCTCCCAAATAGGCTGTCTCTTTATCCACAGTATGTAACAATTGAATCGTACATTCTGGAGGCATATCATATCCTTCCGTACCATCTTCTCTACTATTTGAACTACCTTGGTCTGCGCTATAGCCTAATCCTCTACGAGCAAATGCTTCCCAAATAATACATCTATTAACACCACCATAAAGTGCTTCATCTGCTGCTAGAATAGCATCTCTAGCATCTACAAATCCAGGAGAACAAGGCTGAATTTTCAAACCTTCCATCACTAAACGTAAAGCGATATTATTTCCACCAGTCCCATTATAAACATCTGCATCCCAACCATATTGGTCAATCAAAGCCCAAGTCATATCCCAAAGCATCGTCGCCCATACAGCCCCGACACCATGCGGTCGAGAAATGCCCGGAGCAAAAATTGTATTATAAGTCATTGGATTACTACCCGCTCCTACCATAGCGGTAGTGTAAGGATAAGGTCTTAATCCTGCACCGTTTTCATCTTGATTGAACATAAAAGTACCAATCGTCCGGGACGTAGTAGCTACATCGGTAGGCTTCATCGTTAATATCAAACCAAAATAATCTGACCAACCTTCTCCCATTTGCTCAACATTTCCTAAACATGCTACCGCATTTGGCCCACCTGTTAACCGATTAGAAATACCATGACCATATTCATGCAAAATAATCGCATTGTCAAAATCGCCGTCTTTTCCTCCACAAATATACATCTGCATACGAGGATTAGCCCCATCACCGGGAGTAGACATATTGGCATTACACGTACCAGAAGCATCTTGTGCTTCGGCATTAACCGCATCACTGCCTCTTCCATTAGTGGTATAATTTTCTTCCTGGAAATTACCAGACGCTTCATCAAATCCATAATTATAGAAAACATCATGAGCGACATTATTCATATAAAAAAGATTGGTAACCGCAGCTTTGGTATAAGCCGTGGGGGTTCCGTTAGGGTCAAATGGATAATCAAATATCAAATCAGGGCCTCCATATGCTCTTGCATTGTTAGCTCCTGTTGGGTCATTGGTATTATCGCGGTCAGCGTAAGCATCCACGTTATTTCCAATCGTATATTCATAGTCAATTCCAAATGAATGGTGCCAGCCATCAGGGGATGCTGTTGGGTTTTCCCAAGGACTCGTTAAAATACTTCTAGCACCAAAATTTGGACTTTCTATATTATATGGTAAGACATTGTAAAGACTGTCTCCTGTTATTGTTGCTCTTTCTGTAGCTTCAATAATGGATTCATCCTGCGCATGATGTTTTGTACAAGTCGGCTCATGAGTATGATTATGGTCGTGGTCAAAATTACAGGTAATGGTCAAATTTTGTTCAAATAAAACGGCACCATCATTCGCACTGACAATAAAATTCTTATAAGCGGGTTCCCCAACTTCATCAATATATAAATTCCAAGCTAATTGGACTTCTTCGGCTGCATCCACATAATAGACTAATTTCATTGGAATCACCCGATTAGAAATACCGGGCGCATTGATAGTAGTACTTTTTTGCGGTTCAACTTCATTAGCTTCCAAAATTTGTACTTCTGTTTGGCTCAATGGATAATTTTGGTCTAAAGCCAAGCGAGCAACTGCTTCAAGTGCTTGTACTTGAAAAGTGCTGGTAATATTTCGTTTTTCTAATTGGGGTAAAAATTGGAGGTTAGACGAAATAACTGCTCCTTCCTTTAAATGGACGGCTCCACTAGTCCCATAGATGCCAATATTATTAATTGATTGTTGGTAATAGATATGCCGAATACCACCAGAAACATAGTCATCTGAAATAATGGGTTCGGAATAATCTGAAGGGGAATAACTTTTTTCTTGGGCCAATTGATTAATCTCTTCGGTGGCAGTATTCAAGGCAGCATCCTGCGCAAAGCCAATTTGTCCAAGTAGTAAAAGTACAGGAAGTAAAAGTTGGTGTAAGTTCGTTTGCATACGAATCGGTTTTGGCAGACGATAGGTTCTCTAATACATTTTCGCTTTATCCATATTGAAAGTCTGTAAAATGTGTAAAACTTTGGTAAAAGTAGCGTGAATAAATTAAAGGATGTACTCATTTAAACTAATAAATGCACTTTAACTATATTCAGAAGTGTACTGCAAAACTTTATTTGTTATGGGTAAGTATATCTTTTAGACGCAATATGTCCAAAATGTCACCAAGAAGTCAATACCAAAAAATTAAAGTTCTCTTAAAAAATTAAAAGAGAAGGTTAATTATAAATATTTGAAAATTAAATACTTAAGTAATGCGGCCTAATTAATCGAGTAATTTATAGCTATCTTTTCTCGCTATTTTTCACCAAAAAATAAATCAATAGCGGTGCTATTCATTGATTTTTTGGCAAAAACTATCAAAAAAATCTTAGCTCTAAATTTT
>CALLVC010000384.1 GCA_938010785.1 uncultured Saprospiraceae bacterium | reverse complement strand
CGTCGCCTCGACAATGGGATTTTAAGGGTGAGCTAAATTGAATTTTCCTATGGAAAATTCAATTTAGCTCACCCTTAAGAACCCCTCTCCGAGCTCGCGCAGCGAGCGAGGAAAATGTAAATAAATTTAGTACACAGTGTATTTAGCCAGAAAAATAATTGATTTTTTTCCAATAGGGCAGTTGTCTAAGACAATTGCCCTATTTTTTTAGAAAAACTAAGAATTTTAAATAATAGCTTCTTTTTATGTGATTAAGGTCACTTAAATAATTCATTTTGATTATTACCTTTGCTATTTTTTAACACAAAAAATCTTTATGCAATCTGTTATAGAATTTATTAGTCAACCTTGGCACTGGTCCATTTCTGGGGCGATGATTGCCTTGGTGATGTTCCTTTTGATTTATTTGGGACAACGTTTTGGTGTTTCTTCTTCTTTTAAAGCCTTGTGTTCTATTGGCGGTGCAGGAAGTGCCTTTGATTACTTTAAATATGATTGGAAATCACACGATTGGTTATTGGTGTTTGTCGTTGGTTCTATCATCGGAGGAGGGATTGGTTCTACTTTATTAGCCAGCCCTGAACCTGTGCAATTATCTGCTGCTACGATAGCAGACTTATCCCAATTGGGTATCAATGTTCCTACTTCTAGAGCAGAGGGAAGCGGTTATCTCCCGATGGACTTGTTTAATTTTGAAACCTTAGCCTCTTTAAAAGGAATTATTTTAATGGTATTAGGTGGTTTTTTGATTGGATTTGGCACAAGATGGGCTGGTGGATGTACCTCAGGCCATGCTATTAGTGGTTTATCTAATTTACAATTACCTTCTTTGGTAGCCGTAATTGGTTTTTTTATCGGCGGATTATTAATGACACACGTCTTCTTTCCAATGATTCTAGCGCTTTAGGGCTAAAACTTACTAATTTCTAATTCCTTCAATTTTTACTAAAAACTTGGTATATGGTAAGCCGTCAATCGTCAACCGTGTACCGTCAACCGTATAAAAAAATGCGTTTATTAAAATATTTATCTGTAGGCATCCTATTTGGTATCGTCATGACCAAATCAGAAGCTATCTCTTGGTTTAGAATTCAAGAAATGTTTCGTTTCCAAAGTTTCCATATGTATGGCATTATTGGGGTAGCAGTCGTGCTAGGTGTCCTGATGCATCAGGTGATTAAAAGAACAGGCCTTAAAAATACTTACGGCAGTTTGATTGAATTTTCGGACAAACCAAATACTTATAAAGCAAGTATCTTTGGAGGAACTTTTTTTGGTTTAGGATGGGCGATGACTGGTGCATGCCCCGGACCACTTTATACTTTGGTTGGTCATGGGTTTGGGATTATTTTGGTGGTTATCGCAAGTGCTTTAGTTGGAACTTTAGCTTATGGTGCATTGCGTAGTAAATTGCCTCATTAATGAAAATAGTCGCTATATCTGATACGCATGGAATGCATGACGGCTTGGCTTTACCAAAAGGCGACATGCTAATTCATACTGGTGATGTTTCTCGAAGGGGGAGATTAAATGAAGTAACCGCATTTGTGCAATGGCTTAGTCGACAAGATTTTAAGTACAAAATTTTCATTGCCGGCAATCATGATTTTTATTTTGAAAATGCTTCACAAGAGGATATTGACGAACTTATCCCTGACAATGTAATCTACCTAAATGATAGTGGCGTAACGATTGAAGGCATAAATATTTGGGGTTCGCCTATTCAACCTCATTTTGGCAATTGGGCTTTCAATCGACATCGTGGAGCACCGATTGATAAACATTGGGCGTTGATTCCTCGCAATACAGATATTCTATTGACACACGGCCCTCCTAAAGGTATTTTAGATGAAACCTTCCATCCCAAAAATGTTGGATGTGAAATGCTGCGCTTAAGAATCAACGAAATCCAGCCTAAATATGCTATTTTTGGACACATCCACGAAGCTTATGGACAAGTTCAAGAAAATAATATTCATTTTATCAATGCAAGTGTTGTAAATTTGCGGTATCAGGTGGTGAATGCGCCTGTTGTTTTTGAAATTAATGGAGGTTGTTGAGAGAAATCGTACTTTTTAGAATTTTCAATTTAGAATTTTCAATTTTCAAATTGGAATAGTAGGTATCTTTTTATGGTTTTTGAATCAATATTACTTCTTAAATCAAATAAGATTTTACGTAGTTTATGACTAAATTTGATTTATTATAATCAATATGCTATAATTCTTCTTCAATAAAGTTCGATAGAAAGAATTCTAAATACAATGCCACAAAATTGCTCCCTTTTGAAAATTGAGAATTGAACATTTTAAATTGAAAATTATATAAAAAACCTTTTACCTTCAATAACCTCTTGTAACCCTAAACCTTATTACACTGGCAAATATTTATAATAAAAATTGGAGAGTTCGCAAAGCTTATTGGACCGCTTTTAAGGTCGTGTGGAGTTATGCCTGGTTAGGCTTGAAAAGTAAGGTCTTTGGTAAAAAATACTATGAACGACGGTTGCTTGATTTACATATCAGAAATGCAGAAATTGTTAAAGAAGCCATTCTTAGACTCCAAGGACTATTCATTAAGGTGGGGCAATTATTATCCATTCTAACTAATTTTTTGCCCGAAGCATTCCAAAAGCCATTGGAAGCATTGCAAGACCAAATTCCTGCCCGTTCCTACACGGAAATAGAAAAACGTATCAAAGAAGAATTAGGAAAATCACCTGACGAATTATTCGCTCATTTTAATAAAACGCCCGTTGCGGCAGCTTCCATTGGACAAGCACATCGAGCTACCCTCAAAGACGGAACAGAAGTCATCGTCAAGGTCCAGCATCAAAATATCGAAAAAATAGCCGAAGTAGATTTGACCGTGATGGAAAAGCTAACCCGTTTAGCTTCTAGGTTTTATGATATTAAGGGGATGGAATATGCTTATACGCAAGTGCGAAAAATGATTGAGGAAGAATTGGACTTTGTGCAAGAGGCCGCCTCTATGCAAGCCGTCAAAGCGAATTTAATCAACGAAGAAAAATTTGAAGTTCCTCAATTGCATCCAGCCTATTCTACCAAAAGGGTCTTAACTACCACCTTTTATGATGGGGTAAAAATTAGCAATACGGAGCAGATTAAAGCTTGGGGATTGGAAGGTCGGGATATTGCTAATCGTTTGGTACATGCCTATTGTCAGATGGTTTTCGAAGATGGATTTTATCATGCAGACCCACACCCAGGCAACATCTTGATTCAAGAAGATGGGACTATCGTGCTATTAGATTTTGGTGCAGTCGCTCATTTAGAACAAAACACCCGAACAGGTTTATTAGAGTTAATCGAAGCTGCCGCTAAAAATGATACAGAAGGAATTGTAGCATCGCTTAAAAAACTAGGCTTTATTGCCGACGAAAGACAAGCTGAGCGTATTTCTGAAAAAGTAATTGACGCTTTTAGAAACTTTTTGCAGAACGAAGTGCAATTTGAAGGATTAAGCCTAAAAGATATAAAAGTAGACCCTTTTAATAACAGTCTGTTTAATTTGACTTCCCAAATAGGACTGAAAAACTTAGCCAATACGGTACAAGTCCCTAAAGATTATGTGCTATTAAATCGAATGATTACCTTGCTCTTGGGAATTTGTAATACTTTAGATATTCATACCAACCCCTTAGATGTAGTTCGACCTTATTTCCAAAAATTTATCCTAGGAGAACGTGGCGACTTCGTGAAATATGCGACGGACTTAGTCCAAAAATCTTTAGCCAATGCCTTGTCTTTGCCTAATGATATTCGGAAGACTTTGAAGCAGGTCCAAAGAGGAGAAATCGAAGTGCAAGTAATGGGCGCTGCTGCTAAAAATGAGCTGTTGTTAAATCTTGGAAAAGGACTCATTTATACCATTTTGCTTATTGCAAGTAGTGTTTTTGCATGGCTTTTTTATCAACAACAAGAAATGCAGTTGGTGAAGTACGCAGGTGGAGTAGGGGGCTTTTTTGCCTTTTTATTGTTCCGTGTTTTGCGAAAAAGTAATCGGGTTAAGAAGGATTTTATTTGAGGTTTTTGGGTCTTATCAAATAAGGTGGAGTTAACGTGTCGGACACCTTCGAAGGTATCCGACACGTTGAATTTCGACAAAAAAGTCAGTTATCAATTCATTTTACATAAACCCGTTTTTTAATAAAAAATAAACGCCTCCAAGCATCCTTGAAGGCGTTTCTTATTAAAACTCACGAAAATTTATTTTTAAACCAACTCTTCTATCACACCAAACTGTGATAAATGATGGTCAATATGTTTTAGATGCACCAAAATCCATTGGGCGGTGGTAATATTTCCTAAATAACCATGCGGAGTGATGGCATCTGGGTTTTCTTTACAGTAATGCTGATATTTGGCGAACGCTTTTTTTAACGCTCTTTTTGACCCTTCCATCGTTTCATTTCTTACAGGTTTAGGGTCACCCAGAATAGCGGTCTGTGGCAAAACGGTTTTCCAAGGATTAGCAGCCTTGGTGAAAGGTTCCCATAATTTTTTGACTGCGGCTTCGTCTCCTTTAAATGGAACCCCAAATTTTCCAGTGCTATAAATAAATACTAAGGTCAAGTGTTCCACCATTTGATGAGCATTCATGCGTCCCCACTTTGCTTGATGCTCACTGGTTAATTCCTTATAGACCGTTTGTAGTTTTTGCCCAATTTGGGTTAAGTGATTTTCCATTTCTGGGGTCAAAGGCTCTGGTAGTAAACCAAATTGCATCAAATGATGCGCTAAATGCTTATTGTGAAAATGATTCCAATCATCGAAAGTTAACAAGCCAAAATAAGGGTGTTGTACCTCGTCTTCGGGATTGACAGCGTAGTGGGCTATATATTTTTGCACGGTGTTCCTTAGCATTTCTTTGGCAGCATCTAAATTTTTAGCGCGAAGTTCAGGTAATTTCCCTGCTTCTGAACCTGGCATTAATACGCCTTTTGGAAAAGGATATTGAACACTAAAAAAATTGGCTTTCATTTTTGCAGCTCTTGCTTCATCTCCTGTGAATGCTTTACCCCATTTTCCTGTGGAGGACAAAAAAGTTAGGCTCAAGTGTTCTACCATATGTTGAGCAGTCATCATTCCCCAATTGGGCGTATGCTTGTTAGTCAACTCGGTATCAATTTGTTGTAAATACTTTTCGATATTGTCTAAAACTATGGACATGTTTTTTATTTAACGTTTGGTAAAATTTTTATGCTAAAAAAAGAATTTATCATTCCTAATGCTATCCTTATTTCTACAAAAGCCCCAATGACCGTTCTTCTGCTATTTTCATAAATTGTTCATCTTTATATAGTTGATACATCATCAAACCACCTTCCATATCTTGAATAATTGAATAGGCCAACTTTTCTGCTTGTTTGTCTTCATATTTTGAAGCAAGGACAAACTTCAAAGCTTTTGCCCACTTATCAAAAGTGGCTTTGATGATAGGCTTAAATTGTTCCGTAGCATTAGCGGTTTCCAAAATAGTATTGGCAAAGATGCAGCCTCCTGGCCCGTTCAGATAAAATTTATTCATTCGCCCCAACATCTTTCCCAATCGCTTTTTAGGAGGAAATTTTTCATCGTAAGCCAATTCACAAACATATTTTTCCATCAACCCATCTATATACTGTAGCACCTCCTCCATTATTTGTGGCTTACCCTTTTTGAAATAATAATAAAAATGTGGTTTTTCTAAGCCGCAAGCATCTGCCAAATTTTGGATAGAGGTATGGAAATACCCCTTTTCTCTAAAAACAATGGACGCTTTTTGAATGATTTCTTCTTTGGATGTTTTATATATTGGCAAGGATATTTTTTATTAATCAGTGAATTTAGTACAAATGTAGTTTTATTTAACGGTAGTTAAAAATAATGTTGCGCTTTTTTTAATCTTTTTGATAATGTATGGAAGTGAAATGCCATTTTATAGTATTGATTTGAAACTGTAATCCGTGTCCCTTACTAATCTGTGGCATAAATTCTTTTTTACCACGGATGAGTGAAGGGACATGGATTTTTTATTCATACTATTAGTAGCCAAAAGAGCACGAATCAAAACAGACTTTTGTGCGCCTCTTTTGTGAAATTTGTACCTTTGTACCTTTGTACCTGCCTGCCGGCAAAGGCAAGGTTTCAAAAAATAGCTAGTAAAGATGTAGGCTAATAATATCAATTGGTAAGTGTCGCATCCAAAATTTCCTGCCCTAACTGCTTATTCAATACTCCCGATTCGCCCAAAATGGCACTAAATAAAACTTGCCCTTTGACCGTAAAAGATTCATTATCAATTGGTTGGAATGGAGTTGCTTTTTTATTAGCTAATTGATGCACATTCGGATAAATCAACACACCCTGTTCTGCTTGGAAATATTGACAATAAATATAAAGCTGTCTCAAATCCTCCATAGAAGGGGAGACCTTATTTAAAATTTTCCACTTGGTATCTAAAACATATTTTTTATCACCAACCTGCAATAATAAATCGGGGCGTATCATGCGCCTTTGCCAAAAAGGTTTGGCGGTTTGCCGTTGTACTTTTAAGTTGTCATTTTCCAATACTTTCAGTCGTCGAAAAACATACTCTTCAAACAATTGATTCATATCAAAAAGAAGGGCAAATAAATGATGCCGTCCACTCCGAATATCTGGGCTGAAATTGAATAATATTAGCCGACTTATTGCTAATAATTCTCGATAAGGTTGATATTTTTTTACTTGAAAAAGTAGGTCAAAGTCTCTTGCTTGAACCGCATAGGTTGGTAACTTTGGAAAGATAGCTAAGACTTGTTGTAATTGTAATTTTAAGTTAGGATTCAAGTGTACCTTGGCTAAGACTTTTAATGCTTCCCGCAGCACTTGATTAAATAAATGTTGATGGGAAAAAGTAGTATGTTGCACAAAAAATCGCTCTGGATGTAACAGATTTTTTCTTAGCTGCTTTGGTAAGTTTAATCGCCCTTTTAGTACTTGTAAATTTTCTTCTTTGGGCAAGTAATTTTTTGGTAAGCCTTTGATTAATAGTTGGTTAACATTATTTAAAAATCTAGAAAAATATAAATCTAAAATGCTGTTACTACTTAACTGTACCTGTCCAAGTCCTAGTGTTTCTATTTTAATCAATTGACAGTAACTCAACATTTCTATCAACACTTTTTGCCATTTAGCTGGATTAGGCGCATTGCTTTTATCTGCTTTGGGCAAAATTTCTATCGTCAATCTACCAACCTGAATAACCCCCACATAATAGCTAAATTTTACCCCATTGTACACTAAACTAAAGTATTTTACCTTTTGATTTTCTTGATATAATGCCAAGGCTTTGAAAGCCGTTTCGTCAAAACAAACCCCATTTATGACCGCTCCCACACGGAGGGTCTGATGCTCAAAAACTTGGATGGTATGTCTGGCTACTTTTCTCATTATTCAAGCCTAAAGATAGGTTTTTAAATGGTAAATGGTAAATGCTGGACTTGTTGTTCTTCAGAACCTTTTTTTGTTTTTCTTGTTTTGCTTATTAAAATGCGAAATTCTCAACTGCTTACTTGCAGAGGATAGCACTTTTAGATTTTGCCTGCCTACCGAGCAGGCAGGCATTTACCATTTTACATTTACCATTTCCATATGTATCAACTAAAACGTACTCAAAAACTCCCTATTTCTATCGAAAAAGCATGGGATTTTTTCTCTTCTCCTAAAAACTTAGCCACCATCACTCCCGATGAATTAGGTTTTGAGATAAAGTCGGAATTACCAGAGAAAATGTACCCTGGGATGTTTATCAAATATACCGTAAAGCCACTTTTTGGTATTCCTATGACTTGGGTTACTGAAATTACTCAAGTCAACGAACCTCACTTTTTTATTGATGAACAACGTGTAGGTCCTTATGCCATCTGGCATCACCAACACTTTTTTAAGGAAATCCCTGGTGGCGTAGAAATGACGGATATTGTGGATTATAAACTGCCACTTGCTCCTTTTGGGAATTTTATGCACCCACTTCTGATAAAAGGGAAGCTAAATGGGATTTTTGAATATCGGAATGAGAAGATGATTGAGTTGTTTGGGGAGTATCGGGAGGTAGCTGTAAGTGCTTAGTTGTGAGTGGTCAATTTTCTATTTTATATGCAAATTAAGGAACTTAGTGAAAATAAACTAGTGCTATCATTTATAAGTAATTGACAAGTTAATCGAGAGTATTTTTTTGTTAGGCAAGGCATTTATTTTTTTAATAGCCGTCCCGATAGCTATCGGGATTCAACAAATAAATAACGTAGCATAACGGAAAAAGGCGCTGATTTAAATGTCAAAGATTTATGAATGATAGCACTAGTGTTTTGTTTCTAAAGTTTTGATTAATTATAATTATTGTATTTTACTGATTTTCAACACTTTGAAACAATAAATAATAATCAATAATTAAGCAACATAGTACTAGTGCTATGTTGCAAAAGTTTTGATTAGCAATTTGTTACTATAACCACGAAGTGGTTGAACTTGAATAGCCCCGAATGAAATTCGGGGACAGAAAATAATTTCCTCTCCCCACAACCACGAAGTGGTTGAACATGAGGGAGTTAAATTCAACCACTTCGTGGTTGTAGCATATCGTTTATTCAGCTCACCCCGAATTTTATTCGGGGTTATTCAGGTTTAATCCTTTCAGGATTTACAATCAAAACTTTTGAAACAAAGCACTAGGCAGCTAAATTAGTAGGATTGGAACACAAATTGAACGGGTAAAACGGTTTCTTTTTTTGACTTAATCTAGGTTGTGTTCCGTTTTGCTTAGGTTATTTATATCCACCTACTTACTTACCACTTTTCAAACAATCCCGAATATATCCCTTCACCACAGCTAACCCTTTACTCATTTCCTCATTATTGTTAACTACAATGTCCGCTTCATCTCGATAAGGAAGGATGTATTTTTCAAAAGTGGGCATGACATGATGTTCGTACCGATAAAGCACATCATCGAGCGGATAATTGCGTTCTACTTTATCTCGTTTAATGCGCCGGATAACTTTTAAATTTTCTTTAGCGTCTATAAAGATTTTTAAATCAAGCAGCGACTGCATTTTTTTGAAGTGAAATACAAAAATGCCTTCCACTAGAATAATTGGGGCGGGTTTGAAAACTAGCGTTTTTGGTTGGACATTTTTATTATTAAAAACGTACTCTAATCTTTTTACCTTTTTACCTTTTATCAATTTTTTTACATCTTTGACAAAAGCATTTTTATCGATTGATTTCGGTCGGTCAAAATCTTCAATCCCTTCATTATCAATAGGCTGTTGGTCTATTGGTCGATAGTAGTCATCTTGAGAAATAACACATAATGCTTTTCGACTAAACGCTTTTTTTAGCTCACTAATAAAAGTTGTTTTACCCGAACCGCTACCGCCTGTAATGCCTATGATAAGAGGTTTACTCATACTTTGATTGACTGTTTTTTTTGAAAAGTTTAGGCAAAATTAAAGGAATACCTTCATTTTAAAAGGGAGAACTTAAAATTTTCTTACATTTGGTCAAAATCTAGAATAATTTAGGGAATTGATAAAATTACATCTACCCAAAATAGACAATTTTGTATTAGTACTCTTTTTCGTAAAAGTGGTAGGTGATTAGTGACTAGTGATTGGATTAAGCAGGGTGGTTCAACGCTTAGTCCAATCACTAATCTCCAATCACTAATCACTTCGTACCTAAAGTTTTATAATGCTATTAACTTCTTTTTTTGGTAAGATATTTTTTTATAATTCCTTTAACAACCATCAGCTATTTAAATGGATATAATTAGAGGTTTTATTGGTATAGCAACGCTCTTACTAATTTGCTACTTGCTAAGTAATAATCGAAAGGCTATTAATTGGAGAATCGTAGGCATTGGGATTAGTTTACAATTTATCTTAGGCTTGATGATTTTGAAAGTGCCTTTTGTGCGGGAGATGTTTGATTATGCTGCTAAATTTTTTCAGAATATCCTCCAATTTTCCAATGCGGGGGCTGAATTCATCTTTGGAGGCCTAGTGACAGATATGAATACCTTCGGTTATATTTTTGCCTTTCAGGTGCTACCCACCATCGTTTTCTTCTCCGCTGTGACTGCCATTCTTTATTATTTTGGCATTTTACAATGGGTTATTAAAGGAATGGCTTGGTTTATGTCCCGTGCCATGAACTTGTCGGGACCAGAGAGTTTAGCCGCTGCTGCCAATGTTTTTATTGGGCAAACAGAAGCGCCTTTGGTGGTAAAACCATACTTGGAAAATATGTCTCGTTCCGAAATGCTATGTCTAATGACAGGCGGGATGGCAACGATTGCAGGAGGCGTTTTTGCGGCTTATATCGGCTTTTTGGGGGGGACGGACCCTGAAAGACAGCTCTATTTTGCCAAGCATTTATTGACGGCTTCTATTATTTCTGCACCTGCTGCTATCGTGGCAGCTAAAATGTTGTATCCCGAAACGGAGAAAGCGGATTTAGAAAGAGATTTAGAAATGTCGGGAGATGTCGGAGACAATGTATTAGATGCTATTTCTAGAGGAATAACCGATGGACTAAAATTGGCAGTCAATGTCGGGGTGATGCTTTTAGCTTTCACTGCATTAATTGCGATGGCGGATGCTACCTTACTATGGCTGACAGATATTGTGAATAGTGGAGTCGCTTTAATTGGCGGCGAAGGCGTAGGAAATTGGAATGAAAGTATAAAAGCTGCGACGGATAATCGTTTTGAGGGCTTTAGTTTTACTTATTTGCTTGGATTAATATTTGCTCCTTTCGCATGGTTATTGGGGACTCCGTCTCAAGATATAGTTTTAGTCGGTCAACTCTTAGGACAAAAGACGGTATTAAATGAATTTGTCGCTTACGGCGAACTTAATAATTTCAGAGAAGCAGGAATTACCTTACACCCAAAATCTATCATTATAGCTACTTATGCACTCTGTGGATTTGCCAATTTTGCTTCTATCGGTATCCAAATTGGCGGTATTAGCTCTCTTGCACCCGGTCAGCGTTTAGCGCTAACAGAATTAGGGCTGAAATCTTTGATAGGTGGAACAGTGGCTTGTTTTCTCACGGCCTGTGTGGCAGGAATGCTTTATTAGGAGGAAGGTTTATAGGGTTTATGAGGTTTATAGGGAAGTTTCCCTTTTCAGACCTCATTGACCTCATCACCTCATTGACCTTATCACCTCATAAACCTCACTACTTCGTCCCCTCGCTCACCACAATATTATTATAATAATTGATAAAACTTTCCATTTTTAATTTTGGTAAAATAAGATAGTTTCCAGCGATACTGTCAGGTACAATTTCTTTTCTATAAGAGGGATTCAATTGTTTTAAAATTGGTACAGGTATGTCTAATGCTTGCGAAATTTGTTGGAAAGAAAGTTGACTGTAAATAGTTGCTACTTTCGTGAATTTCATATAATAGTCATTATCCGCTGCTTTCAAGCCATGCTGGTCATAAAAATTCATGACATAAATAGCACAGCCCAATCGATTGATATAATGCTGTGTTTCTTCTGGGAAATGAGATTTAATGGTCCAAAAATCTGCTCCATTTCCTAAACGCATGGCTTTCTGGACACCTCCACCGCCACAATTATAAGCTGCAGCTGCTAAGGTCCAATCTCCTAATAAACCATGTAAGAAGGTAAGATATTTTAAAGCTGCTTGCGTTGATTTGTGTGGGTCTCTGCGTTCATCTATTTGATTATTGATAATTAATCCATAGCGACGAGCTGTAGCTGGCATTAGTTGCCATAGACCAACTGCACCCGCTTGGGAGATAGCGTTAGGGTCCATGCCAGACTCTATTACTGATAAATATTTTAATTCGTCTGGAAGGTTAGCGGCCTTTAGGTATTTCTCAATAATTGGAAAATAAATTTGTGCTCTACCAATAATTTGTTGAGCACCACGGCGACCTTGTATCGTGAATTTTTTAATACCTGCTTTTACTTCTTCCGTGTATCTAATATCAAAAACACCTGCTTTTTCCATCAGGTTATTTTTTATTTCTAAATGACTTGGAGTTGCTGGATTATTTTCTAAAATGGATGGTGAATGATTAGCGAAAGCTGCTTGTGCGACTAATAATAAACCTATAGTAATTCTTAGAATACTAAGTAAATGTGTCATGGATGAGGGTGTTGAACTGGTGTACTGTTTTACAACGTTTTTGTGATGGTAAAATATGTTCGTAAAAACCATTCTCTATAAAACTACTGTTAGACAGCGGATTACAGCTCTTCTAGGAAGTTTTTGATTTTTACTATTAGCCTGATTAATGATTCTCCAAAGTTTTAATTTTGGATATTTTACTTAGTTATAATAGCTTACCTTAAAAAGGGTATTTTTTATATTATAATTAAACATAATGCCTAAATTCAATAATCTTGCCAACTTTATTTGTATAGGCTTTATCGTAATGTTTTGAGTACTAATAATCAGTAGGTTACATGGTATTAATCTTATCGAAGCTTATTATTTTTTAACTAATTAACTGTTCTAAGAAATTATAATTGGTGGGGTTCTTAAGCTTGTAGTATTTTATTCTATTTGGATTTTTTTTAATTTTTTTTCAAAGCACATAAGTTTTTTCTTATCTGACTTCTAATAAATCATAAATTGCCTACAGCCTTGAAAAAGTCTGCTAGTTACCACTTTTTTCATGTTTAATATTTGTTTTTAATATATGAATTAAGTGAATTAGATTCTTTTTGTAGTCAAGTGGGATATTCTAAGCTTAGGAAAAAATTTTAACATTTCACCTATTGTGAAACAGAACTTAACAGCCCTGCTTTGGGGGGGGTAGGGGTAGGAAATCCACATTTTATTCGGTTTTCAAATTTTAGATTTTATTTGTGAGACAGCCTCGTTTTTTGAATTAATAGATTTTATCTATATTATAATAATTAAAATCAGTTTGGTTTATTAAATTTATATGCTCATTTTTACGACTAAATCATAATAGAATCATGGAGTTTTTCAACTTAATCCGTACAGGAGATTTAGCGACCATTCAAAAATTAGTAGAGGCTGATGCTAGCTTACTGCAAAAAAAAGACTCTAGAGGATTCACACCTCTGGTAATGGCTACTTATAGTGAACATTATGAAATAGCTAACTTTTTTTTAGATAGCGGAGCATCCGTAAATCAGCAAGATGGAGTTGGTAACACTGCTTTAATGGGGGTATGCTTTAAAGGGAATACGAAAATTGTCCAACTCTTAATAGATAAGGGCGCGGATGTAAATCTTATCAATTCCAAAGGTGCCACGGCTTTAATTTACGCAGCTATGTTTGGCCAGACGGATATTGCTAAAGTTTTATTGACCGCTGAAGCGGATAAATCTATTAAAGATGGAGACGGTCAAACGGCACTAGATTATGCAATGAGTAAAGGTGTATCCCCGTTAGTAGAACTGTTACGCTAGTACTTAAACGTCTCAGATTTTATTACCTTTTAGCATTCACCCTAAGCCCACTTTATGAATCTCAATCAACTAGAATACATCGTTGCAGTAGATAAACATCGTCATTTTGCAAAAGCAGCTAAAGCTTGTTTTGTAACGCAGCCTACTTTAAGCATGATGATTCATAAATTAGAAGAAGAATTAGATACAAAGATTTTTGACCGGAGCAAAAAACCTGTTGTGCCCACAGAAGTAGGTTATAAGATTATAGAACAAGCTCAAAGAACGCTTGTCGAGAGTAAAAAAATAGCAGAATTAGTAGCTAGCCATAAAAATATTATCCAAGGTAAGATTCGGATAGGAATTATCCCTACCCTTGCTCCTTATCTTTTACCCCTATTTATAAAATCATTTTTAGCAGATTATCCTTCAATTCGATTAAAAATTTCAGAATATACGACAGAGAATATTATTGATAAATTGCAAAAAGGAGAAATTGATTTGGGTATTTTAGTAACTCCACTCAACCATAAATTTTTAGAGGAACGTCCTTTATTCTATGAAACGTTTATGATTTATTCTTCTCATGAGTATACTAAAAAATACCTCCTTGCTGAAGATATTAATCTAAATGAACTATGGTTGTTAGAGGAAGGGCATTGTTTTCGGTCGCAAATTTTGAACCTTTGCGAACTTAGAAAAAAAGAAGATTTACAGCTTGAATATGCCGCAGGAAGTATTGAAACTTTAAGGCAATTGGTTGAAAACCAGAAAGGTGTCACTGTTTTACCCGAATTGTCTACTAGATATTTATCAGCTGAAGCTCGTAAAAAATTAATGCCTTTTCAACCACCAGCTCCTGCCAGAGAAGTTAGCATTGTTACCCATAAAGACTTCGTGAAAAAAAGGTTAGTGGAGATTTTGGAGCAAGCGATTTTAGCAGCTTTGCCTGAAGAAATAAGAGAGCGAAAGGAGTATGAACGGATTGAGATATAATGTTTAGGGCGAAGGGTAGCTATCTCAAAAGAAAATAAAAAAGACTTTCTATTTTTGTGGTTCTGACACAAACAAAAAAGAAAGTCTAATGAATTCTAAAAAAGAATACGAAGTAAAGATAAGACATCGAGACTTGGCTTTTTTGGTTGGGACTTTCTTTTGATTTCCAATAAACTGCTGGTTAGGACTTTTAGTCCGACACCACTATTTCTCTCGCCTTTGGCGAGTATGAAATTATTTCAGCAATTCATTAAAAGTAACGCTTGCCAGAGGCAAGCAGCATAAAGGTATCAGACTAAAAGTTCTAACCAGCATCAGCATTACAAAACCAAAGAAGGCTCTGGAATGTCAATATCCATAAAATCAGGCTGTTCGTGTACAATATCCTGCCACATTGGAGAGAAACTAAAATGTCCCGCTAATGGAAAGCCAACCTCATAATTTCTAGTATTCAAGGCCACTTCATGGCTAATCTTAATCGGTTCTTCCTTTGCAGCACTAGCCAATAATTGCGATTGACAAGTTCGTTCCATCGTCACAAACCAAAAGATACACTCTTCGATACTATGACCGACAGTTAACAGGCCGTGATTTTGGAGAATAACCGCTTTTTTATCCCCTAATGCCTGTCCAATTCGATCCCCTTCGCTTAAGTCATCTACTACGCCCATATAGTCATCGTATAGACCGTGATCTTGATAAAAAATACAGGAATCTTGTGTTAATGGATCTAATAATTTGCCAAAAGCA
>CALLVC010000383.1 GCA_938010785.1 uncultured Saprospiraceae bacterium | reverse complement strand
GGAATCGTTAAAGTAGTAACATCAGGTGAAACTACAGGGAAAGACAACAAAGAAATGCTAGAGTATTTTAGCGAAAAAAATAACATTCCTGTTTTCAAAGGCGAAATAAAACATGGCTATGAGTCTGACTTTTTAGGTTATAAAGATTCCTGCCCTAACTGTGAAGCACCTACTCAGCAAATGATGAGTAATTTTGCTTATGCTACCCAAGAAGCCTCTAGGATAGCAAGTGCGCCAGCTGGTCATTTTTGTACAAATTGTCCAACAGTCATTATTGATGATGATATAATGCGCTCGATGCTTGATAATAAATTTATCTACGGAGGTGTTTTCACAATAGAAACAGGTTATAAAGATTCTGGCAAAGAAATGTTCGAAACGTTTAATGGGGAAAAACCTATTATAATTCTTGATGAATATCAAGAAAACATTTTCGGTCTAGTACAATCCGTTCATCAATCAAGTTCGGGTTTATATCAACCCAACAAAGTATCAAAAGCAGCATTAAAACAAAAAGCTATTTTGCAACAGAAGAAAAAGAAAAGTAATCAGAAAAAGAACAAGGCCGCCAAAAAAGCTAGAAAAAGTAATCGGCGCAGATAGAAAATAATTCTCAGTAAAAACCAAAAAGGGCTTGAAGAAATTATCTTCAAGCCCTTTTTTAGTATCATTTTAAGAGAGTTAGAGCTTCCAGAACTTGGAGTTCTGGAAGCTCTTTATAAAAATTATCCACCAAAATCATCAAAAGAGATATTCTCTTCTGGTACGCCTAAATTATCCAAGGTACGAATAACAGAAGCATTCATCATTGGAGGTCCACAGAAGTAGTATTCAATTTCTTCTGGCTCTTCGTGATTCTTTAGATATTCTTCGTAACAAACACTCATTACATATCCTTTGAAACCGTCGCCATTCGGGTCATCAACATTCTCTTTTAATACCCAATTATCTTCTGGTAATGGGTTATCCAAAGCTACATGGAATTTGAAGTTTGGAAACTCTTTTTCAATTTTTCTAAATTCTTCAATATAAAATAATTCTCTTTTCGTTCGACCACCATACCAGAAAGATACTTTTCTATCTGTTGTTTTTAAAGTATGGAATAAGTGATATAAGTGAGAACGCAACGGCGCCATTCCTGCACCACCACCGATGTAAACCATTTCTTTCTTAGTGTTCTTAATAAAGAATTCACCGTAAGGGCCAGAAATAGTAATCTTATCGCCTGGTGTTTTAGAGAATACATAAGAAGAACAAACCCCAGGATTAACGGCCATCCAGCCACCAGCTTTTCTATCAAATGGCGGCGTAGCAATCCGAATATTCAACATCACGATATTTCCTTCCGCAGGGTGATTCGCCATCGAATAAGCTCTAAATTGCTCTTCGTCGTTCTTCATCTTCAAGCCCCATAATTTGAATTTATCCCATTCACTACGGAATTTATCTGGACCAGCAGGATCGGCTGGATTCGGATGAATTTCAAAATCTTTGAAATCAACTTCAACCTTCGGTACATCAATTTGAATATAGCCACCAGATTCGAAATCTAAAATTTCTCCTTCCGGTAATTCTACAACAAATTCCTTGATAAAAGAAGCTACATTATAATTAGACCTTACCGTACATTCCCATTTCTTAATACCAAAAACTTCTTCTGGTACAGAAATTTTCATATCCTGTCTAACCTTTACTTGACATGCTAATCGCTTGTTCTCTGCCGCTTCTTTTCTAGTCAAGTGGTTCATTTCTGTTGGTAAAACATCTCCACCACCTTCATGTACATGACATTCACACATCGCACAAGTACCACCACCACCACAAGCAGAAGGTAAGAAAACATTTTGGTCAGACAATGCACCTAATAAGGTAGAACCCGGCTTAACTACTAAAGGGTTGTCCTCATCTCCATTGACAATAATCTTTACATCTCCTTGCGGAACTAAACGTTTTCTTGCACTAATTAACATAAATGCTAAAGCAAGAATAACGATACTAAAGACTAAAACTGCTACAATAATATTCATAACTACTAAAGTGAAATGTAAAATTTAAAATTCAAAATCTAAAATTTAAAACTGACCAAGCAATTTCAAATAATGATACTGATTTCTATCTTTTAACAATTACAAAATATATATTCTAAACAAGCATTCATCGTTACTTATAAGCTACCGCCTAATAGCAACTGTTGTCTGCCTACTATTTTTTCTATTGAAAAGCTGCTGGGTCGATACCCAATAAACTCATAAAAGCAATACCCATTAATCCAGTTAAGATAAAAGCCATTCCTAATCCTCTTAATGCTGGTGGTACATCTGAGTAACGAATTTTTTCTCTAATAGCCGCAATAGCAATAATTGCCAAAAACCAGCCAAATCCACCTCCTAAACCAAAAGCTACAGATTCGCTAAAGTTATATTCTCTCGCAACCATGAATAAAGAACCGCCTAAAATTGCGCAGTTTACAGTAATCAATGGTAGGAAGATACCTAAAGAGTTATATAAAGACGGCGATACTTTTTCAATAACCATTTCTACTAACTGTACCATAGAAGCAATAACGGCAATGAAAAGAATAAATCGCAAAAAAGAAAAATCAAAACCTAAAGGGCCTGTTTCAGATAGTAAATATTCGTTAATCAACCAGTTGATTGGCATAGTGATACCTAAAACGAAAATTACAGCTAATCCTAGACCAAATGCAGTTTTCACAGTTTTAGAAACCGCCAAGAAAGAACACATTCCTAAGAAGTAAGCTAAAACTAAGTTTTCTACGAATGCTGCTTTTATAAAGATATTAAATAACTCCATGATAATGGATTAATGTAAAGTCTAAAATTTAAAATTTAAAATCTAAAAGGTATCTAATAAATCTTAAATGAAAATTCTTTCTTTTACTTATTTTCTAAATAGAACAATTAACTTTTTGTTGTTAATCGTTCGTAATTTTAATGTCAACAAACTCAATAAAATTAGTTACTTATTTTTTGAGTTTCATTAGATTTCCTTACGATATATCAACCAAATCAGGATTTCTACTTCTTTGAATCCAGATAAAGATTCCAATAATAAACATAGCCGCTACAGGCAAAACCATTAAGTTATTATTAGAATACCAGCCAAACCAAGAACCTTCCGCCATCGTGTTAATGATATAATCTGGACTAGCACCAATAATTTTCATTTCAGCTGCACTACCCGCAAATAAACTTCCTTTACCAAATAACTCTCTAATTAATGCGATGCCAACTAGGATTAAACCATAACCTAATCCATTCCCAATACCGTCTAAGAAAGAACGCCAAGGTTTATTTGCCATTGCAAAAGCTTCCAAACGCCCCATTACAATACAGTTCGTGATAATCAATCCAATATAAATAGTTAATTGGCGATAAACTGGGTAGCTAAAGTATTTTAACACCATTTCTACAATCGTTACTAAAGTGGCGATGATAACCAACTGAACAATCATCCGAATAGACTTAGGAATTCTAGTTCTTAACAAAGAAGTAAATAAACTAGAGAAAGCACATACGAAGACTACCGCTACAGAAATCACCACAGATGGCAAGACTAAAGAAGTAACCGCCAAAGCAGAACAAATACCTAGTACTTGAATAGTAATAGGGTTATTATCTGTCAATGGGTCTGTTATTAACTTTTTCTCTTTTTTACCAAATAGAGGCTCTTTTTCTTGTATTGCAGGAGCCGTTTTAACTTCAGCCATTATAATTAGTTTTTATTTCTTGAATTTATCTTCGCAAGTTAGCCTATAAAAATAGGGCTTACTTATAATTAATTGCTAGTTTAGGATTTATCCTTTCGCTTTACCAAAGTAAGGCTCGTAGTATTTTATTCCTCTGAATAGCATTTCGTCTACTCCGTCAGCCGTTACGGTTGCACCAGATAAGCCATCTACTTCATAAGCTAGATTTTTAGCGCCTCCTTTTATTACACCAACAGAAACATACTCTCCATCGTTGTAAATCTTCTTTCCACCAAATTGCTTGGCAAATGCTGGATTATCTTTAATTTCTGCGCCTAATCCTGGCGTTTCACCAGCATGGTCAAATGATGCACCTACCACAGTGGTAAAATCACTTTGCAAAGCAACATTACCCCAGATAGCATCCCATAAACCACTTCCTCTTACAGAAACAATATATACTTTTTCACCTCCACCATTATAGATGAACAAAGGCAATTGTCTATCTTCTTCTGGCTTTTTAGCTTCTTTTGCCATATCAACTTTCTCAGCCATGATACCGTCCAATTCTTCACCGTCCATGCTTAATACCTTTTGCTCTACCTTTTCTTCAAAAAGAGATAAAACATCTTGGTCGCTAAAATCAGAAACAGGTTTGTCTAATTTAGCACTAATGGCAGATAAAATAGCTCTCTTATTAAATACATCTGCATTTTGAGCTACTTGGTCTTTAGTTCCATAAAATAAGCTAGATAAGGTTAAAGCAACGATTACCGTCATTGCTAAAGTAAATCCAACTACATAATTTGTACTTTCCATAATATTTTATTTGGTGATTAGAGATTAGTAATTGGTGATTAGTTAGCTAACCAATCACCAATCACCAATCACTATTTAAGCATTTGCTCTATTCATTCTTCTTGTCATATTTGCTTCCAATACATAATGGTCAATTAGTGGAGCAAATACATTCATAAATAAAATAGCTAACATCCATCCTTCTGGGTATGCAGGATTTAATACACGAATAATCATTCCAACAAATCCAATCAAGAAACCGTAGATGATTTTTCCTCTATTAGTAGATGCTGCTGTTACTGGGTCTGTTGCCATAAATGCCATTGCAAAGAAGAAACTTCCCATCCAGAATTGGTAGTACCAAGGTACACTCATAAATGGTGTTGCATCCCAAACATTCAATAGCATAGCCATTACAGCTGCGCCAACAAACATAGACAACATGATTCTCCAACTGGCAATACCTGTAGCAATTAGAATAGCTGCACCAGCTAAAATTAAAGGCTTAGAAGTTTCACCAATTGAACCTGGGATTCCTCCCCACCACATTTGTGATTCACTATAAACTCTAGTTACATTTTCCCAACCACCTTGGTAAGCTAAGCTTAAAGGAGTTGCAGCAGTGTAACCATCTATTACCGTTGCTTCGGGGTTGAATAAACTAGTAAACCCTAGTGATTCAAATAAAGGATTAAAGAATCCAGTAAAGATAGTACCGTAATCTGCTAATGCACCTGCTTCTGGTTTTTCTAGACCCGCTACCCAAACTTCATCACCAGAAATAGTTGTTGGATAAGCAAAGAAAATAAATACCCGAGCTAATAAAGCTACATTTAATATATTCATTCCAGTACCACCAAAAGCCTCTTTACCAATGATTACAGCAAAAGCAACAGCCATACCTAACCATAATAAAGGAATATCTGGAGGCATAATTAATGGAATCAGTGCTCCTGACACCAAAAATCCTTCTTCAATCGCATGTCCTTTTTTAGCAGCATACCAGAATTCTATTCCTAATCCGACTAAGTGCGTGACCGCAAAAATTGGAATCAACTTAACTAAACCATAAGCTAATTTTAAGTGTAAACCCTGAACAAATCCAGGATATAAACCTAAAGCAGCAAAATGTTGATGTCCAATATTAATAGAACCAAACAGATAGCATAATTGCATGGCTAAAACCACCAATACCATTGTTCGCTTCAAATCAATACCATCTTTGATGTGCGTTCCACCCTTAGCAACAGAATTTGGCGCAAAGGCAAAAGTAAAAAAGCCATCATATAAGGTGTGCAAAAAAGGAGATTCTTTCTTGTCTGGCTCAATTTTCTTTAGAGTATCTAATAAACCCATATTTAATTTATAAAATGGTAAATGTTAAATGGTTAATGGTAAATACATACTAGACAACAATCAAAGTCAATCTTTACCACTAGTCTATAATTAAAGGTAAAATATTTAATAGGTAAATGGAGAAATTCACCATTTATCGTTAATAATTCACCATTCTTTTTAAGCTTGCTCTCTCATGGTTTCTAAACCTTCTCTCAAAATCTTTTGAAGCGGTTGTTTAGAAGTACAAGCGAATTCACAAAGTGCTATATCTTCTTCCAGTAATTCATTAATACCCAAACCTTCCATTCTTTCAAAATCATTTACTAAAATAGCTTTCATTAAATGTTGTGGAAAAATGTCCATTGGTAATACTTTTTCATATTGACCAGTGACTACAAATGCTCTTTTCTCTCCGTGGGTATTGGTATTCGCTTCGTAAGTCACATCTGCTAATCCACTTAAAAAAGTTTGAGATACACTTGGTCTTGCATCCATTGGAGCTAACCAACCAAACATTTCATATTCATTTCCTTCTTTAATAGTAGTGATTTGGTCATCAGAAAAATCTAAGAATTCTTCTTTAGTTTTTTCTTGTCCCGATAAGACATCACCAGAAACCAATCGCACATTTTCTTTAACCTCTCCAACCAATGAACCGACATTCGCACCTAAATAAGTATCTACATAAGCTGGTGCGGTTGTTTCAGCTCCTGTCACTGCAATAACTCTAGATGCATCGAATTTACCTTCAGCGAATATTTTTCCAATAGTAATTACTTCTTGAACACCAAGTGTCCATACTTTGTCATTTCCTGCGATTGGAGCAATATGATGAATTTGAATACCAACATTACCAACTGGGTGTTTCCCATGAAACCAATGTTTTTTCACACCCGTTGCACCAGTAAATACAGTTGAAGGAGCATCGCCACCTCTAGCATCTAACCCTAGGTGAACCTCACCATCCGTTAACATGCGTAATACATCTAATCCTTTTTGGAATGCAGCACCTTTTCCTTCGACCACAAAATTCAAGTCTGGAGCTAGGGGAGCAGAATCAAAAGTTGAAATAAAAACACCTTTAGGTACATCTGCGACATCAGGCACAATACCAAAAGGTCTTTGACGAATCATCGTCCAACCACCGGTTTCCAATAAATGGTTAACTAAAGCTTCTCTAGATGCATTTTCCAAGTCTAATTTTGGAAGTGCTTTATAATTGATTTCTTTATCTGCTAAAATGACCACTTCTTTAATAGATCGCTTAGCACCTCTATTCACCGCAATCACTTCACCACTAACTGGTGCAACATATTTAATATCTGGTCGCTTCTTATCAAAACACACAACATCACCAGCTTTCACTTCATCTCCAACAGCGACAGTTACTTTTGGAATAGGAGAGATACCGACAAAATTTTGTGGTTGAACAGCAAAGGTAGTAGCATTACTCTGCTTGATTACTTTTTCAGCTTCACCTTCTAAGACAATATTATGTCCAGCCTTTAATGCATAAAAAGCACCCTCTTTTATATATTCAGGTTTTTTAGCACTAAATAGTTTAGAGAAAGATGGAAATAAAGATAAACCAGCCTGTTGGTTAGCATCTAAACCAGCTTCCTTTCCTTCAATCCTAATTAAGTTATCAGAAACTTGAATTATCAAGAAAAAAATGATTAAAATGGCTACTGCCCACATTCCAATGTTTAAAATACTACTTCCGCTAGCAGAATCGGCGGCAAAAGCGTTATTTGAAGAAAACAGGAATAACGCCACTAAGAAAGTGTATAAGGTATTGTTTTTCAAAACTTTATGATTTAACTTTACTGTAAGAATAAAGTACTTTTTTGAATCAATTTCTCAAAATTTCGGCAAAGATATAAAACCTTTTTATGTTAAAAAATAGGTTACTAGTAGAACTCATTTAGATTAAATATTATTTAGATTGATTCTAAACAATATTTAATAAAAAATAGTCCTTTTTTGTCCCAAAAACTATCAAAATATGTTATTCGTGATACAATAAATAATTTCACCTATTTTTAATCATTATCTTTTATAATACATGCAGAAAGGAAGGTTTTATGCTATATTCCTTATAATGTTTCAATAAAAGTATAAATGAATAGAATTGCAGCTAATTACTGTAAGTACTTGGGCATAATTAAAAAGGAAAGAAAAGAAATAGGAAATATCGAGGAAGTAAAGTGGCTACAAAAAACGAGGGATCACACCTGGTGATCCCCAATTAAAAACCTATAAACAATTTAGCTGTATTAAGAAACGGCAACAAATTTAAAAAGTTTCTATATTTAAAAATAAATTCTATTGTTTATCATTTTTTACTCCCTCCAACTCTGATTAATTTATAATTACCTGTTAATCAAATTAACAATCTTAACATATAATTGAGATTCCCCTTCCCTTTTGACACCACTCATATAATACTTTAATAAATCCGTAACAGGCACTTAACCGCTATTAACATTCAAAGCCTACATCTTTGCTGCATAATTATTTAGACAAGCAGGCATGAAAAACTAACTGCAATTGTGTAACGAAAAAATCGATAACTATGAAAAGGATTCAGCAATTATTAATGATAGCAACATTTTTGTTAAGCGCAACTTATTCTTTTGCGCAAGTTTCTGTAGGAGCAAAAGCTGGTGTTTATACGTCTTTTATTGATGTGACAGAAGCAGCCGAAGGATTAACTCAAAATGTAGAAGGATTGACAACTGCAACATTTGGTATTGTTTCTGAAATTGGCTTGGGCGAAAATTTTGCTTTCCAACCAGAATTACTTTATACAACAAAAGGCTTTAAAGTAAGCGAAGGGTTGAACATTAATTTAGGTGGCTTTCCGATTCCAGCGGGCGTAACAGCCAGTACAAAAATTAACTATTTAGAATTACCATTATTAGCAAAGTACAAATTTGGCAATGAAGGATTACGATTCAATATAACAGCAGGGCCAGTAGTGAGTTATGCAATGAATGGGCATTTAGATACCAGAGCAAATTTATTAGTAGATATTAATCCAATAAAGACAAATATAGATTTAGATGCCTTGAATTATGAAAGAATGGAAATAAGCGCAAGCATCGGAGCAGGTATGGAGTATGAAACAGGTAGTGGGGCTTTGTTCGCAGATGCTAGATACGTTCACGGCTTTTCTGACTTATACAATGCGCCAGTAGTAGATTTGAATTTAAAAAATAGAGGCATTGGTGTAACCGTAGGTTATAAAGTAGACTTCTAAAAACAATAAGTATGTGAGTATATAAAACTCCTTTTGCATAAAAACCAAATGTTCCTTTAGTCCCTGTTTTCACCACCCCGAAGACAGGGATTTTCTATTGCAAATAGCAAAATTATATTTCTTACAAATCTTCTAAATCCCAAGGATTATTATCATAAGTCTTCTTCGGATTCCGCAAACATTTCATGCCTTGCGTCAAGCCATCTAAAGTCATAGGGAACATTCGATTACCAGAAAATTCGCGCAGCATTGGAATGGTTTCATAAAAATTCCATTCATACTCAGCAGTTGGATTTATCCAAATCATGCTAGAAAAATGGTCTTTCATCCGTTTCAACCATTTAATCCCAGCCTCATCATTATAATGCTCTACACTTCCGCCAGAATAAAAAATCTCATAAGGAGACATTGTGGCATCTCCAATAAAAATCAATTTATAATCTTTGTTGTATTTATTGATTAATTCTAAAGTAGGCATACGCTCTGAAAAACGACGGCGATTATCTTTCCAAACAGATTCGTACAAACAGTTATGGAAGTAAAAAAATTCTAAATGCTTAAATTCATGCTTTGCTGCGGAGAATATTTTTTGGCAAGTATCAATATGTTCATCCATTGTTCCACCAACATCCATTAGTAAAAGTACCTTCACTCGATTTTTTTTGGAAGGAACAATTTTAATATCCAGCATCCCCGCATTCTTGGAAGTATTTCGAATCGTATCGTCAATATCCAATTCTGTAGGCAAGCCTTCTCTAGTTAAATGTCTAAGCCGCTTCAGAATCATCTTAATACTACGCGTATTCAGTTCAATCTTATCGTCTAGATTTCTAAACTCTCGTTTGTCCCAGACTTTAATCGCTTTATTGTTACGGTTTTTCTCTTGTCCAATTCTAAAACCTTCAGGATTAAAACCATGGGCACCAAAAGCCGATGACCCACCCGTGCCTATCCATTTATTTCCTCCTTGATGCTGTTTGCGTTGTTCTGCCATCAAGTCTCGAAATTTTTGCATCAAAGCATCTAATCCACCTATTTTCTCTAGGGCATCCATTTCTTCTTGAGAAAGGATTTTTCGCAATTCACCTTTTAACCAATCTTCTGGAATTTTGGATACAAAAAAGTCATCTGGAATTAATTCCAAGCCTTTAAAATAATGTCCAAACACTCGGTCAAAACGGTCCAATTGAACTTCCTGCTTTACCATAATCGTTTTACACAAATAGTAAAAATCGTCTATGGTATACTCCGTAAATTCTAGCTTTAAAGCCTCCATTAAAGTCAAGTATTCGTGAAGGCTGACCTTGATGCCATGCGTTCTTAAACCGTAAAAAAAGCTAAGGAACATATTTTACCTATTTTGCGTTCCGCTGGAACGGTTGATTAGTGAAATTTGAGAAATATTATTAAATCGCTAATTCAAAAAGGATGAAAGGATTAATCTAGACCTCTACTTTTTTTCTTTTAATTTCACCTACACTTGGCATATCCATCGCCTCGTGCGACATATCACAATAAGGTGGGGTTTTGGTCATTTTGCAAGTACAAATAGAAACTTTACGCTTTTTCTTCAATTCAAAAAGAATCGGTTTATTAGTTGTCCCGTGATGCGAACCATTACAGAATGGATTATCCTTACTCATTCCGCAAACACAATATAAATGTTTTCCTGCTTCTAATTCTATTTTAAGTGGTTCATTAGATACGTAAGACTGCTTTTGAAAACCAGCCGATATTTCACTACCCTCGACGTTAGATTTAATGATAGGATAATATAAGTGCGCGTACCAAGGGTCATTAGGGTCATTGTCTAATCCAATTTCTGCTGGATATTGACGCGTAATAATCGCTGTTCCAAACAAAATATCCCAGAAGAAAAACATATTACTAAAGTTACCATTCGGGTCACTAATACCATCTTTAGCTGTCTTTCCATGATGTGCGTAATGAGTAGCAGGTGTTGAAATAAACCTTTCGACAAACCAAGCTACAGGGTGTAACCACTTATGTTTATATAAAAACTGGTCCCATTTAACACTACTATGTGCGCCAATAACCACGATATTTTTCATAATCAGTCCTATTAAGACTGCTTGTCCAAAACCTAAATAAGTAAAAATACCACCCCACCATAAATTAGGCAATAAAGCATAATAGAGTCCTGCATTACGGTAAGTCGCAAAAGCGCCCATTTCTGGCGTAGCATGGTGCGAACGGTGCAATCTCCACAACCACTGCCATTCATGTGCCTTACGGTGATACCAGTATTGAGAACAGTCATCTACTAACAGATATAAAGGCAACGCAATCCAAAGCGTTGTTCCTAAAAAAGTATTCTCTGAATTAGGAAAAATGACCCCCATCAATATTACTGCCGATGCTACAACAGCAGGCTGTATTAAAGTTACTAATTGAATAAATCCAATAGCTTCTTGCGCCAAATCATCTTTCCTTCTTTTTCCACGATGATAAGACCCAACGATGATATCTCCTAATGCAAAGAGTATCAAAACGCCCAATACCAACTTGGTATAAAAATCCTCAGTAATCATTTCCATGCTAACTTATTTAGTAACCATGAAAAATATTTTCCCGATATTTAATATTTCCGTATTCCAAAGGGGAACCTATTTTTCATCATTATTTATTATTTAAAAATATTTTCAAAATTTGTCTTTCCTTTATCAGTAGTATGTGGGAGGACTAATAACCATGCGGCTTCCGTCATTTCATCTACTGTTCCTTCTTTTCCTCTCACCGCTAATTGCATCAACCAAAAAACAGTACTCAGCCAAAATTGCTGACCTAAATGTTTATAAATTCGAGGGTCTTGTTGCTCTTTTAAATAGCCGATTCCTGCATTATAAATAAAACTCTTCTCTAGCCCCTTTATTTGCCCTTCAATATGTTGATGGTGTTTTTTAGCAATTTGAGGAAAGGCTCTTTCAATTTCTAATAAGTCCAAATAAAAAAATTGAAAGCGTTGTTGAAATTCATAAAAAGCTCTCAATTGTTTATCCATTTCTGCTAAATCAGAAAGCACTTTATAGTCTTTCGTAATCAAAGCCAATTCCTCTTGAAACAAAGCATAAATACTTGCAATTAGGGCTTCTTTTTTACGAAAATGGTAGGTTAAATTACCTAAGCTAATCTCAGTAGTATTTGCGATTAGTGGTAATTTTACATTCGCAAATCCCTGTTCATTGAAAAGTTGAATAGTCGTTTCAATTATTTTCTTCTTTGTTTTATTCAAAATTTAGCTATTAATATTAATCAAATATAGTAAAGGAGCATCAAAAGTCAAAATAAATTAGTAAGTCTTTACTAAAAAATAACATTTCAGCCTTCATTCTTGAAATTTCAGCTTTAAAAGAAAACCCTTAAGCACTTTATTTTGTTTTCTCTCGGAATAATTCTTCAAAGTCTGGGCTTTCAGTTTGCATCCATTTATCCCAAAAGGTAAAATACAAGCCATAGTTAACTAGAAATTTGGCGTGATGCTGGCTGTGATGTGTTGCACCAATCAACCATTTTCCTAGCCAATGTTGTTCAAAACCTTTAGGGTATATTTCAATATCCAAATGATTTATTGTTGCTGAAACCGTCATAATAATCAACATCAACATGACCATAGAAAAATGCATGGGTAAAAACAAAATAATAAAAGGCACTACAAAGGCTTGTAAAATAGATTCTAGTGGGTCAAAAGAAAAAGCTGTCCAAGGAGAAGTCACAATGCTATCATGATGTACCTTATGAACCAACCGATAAATCTTAGGTCGATGCATCCACCGATGTAGCCAATAATAATAAGTTTCATGAATAAATAAAGCGATGAATAAACTAAGGGGTAGGTATAAAATAGAATACTTGTGAGGGTCTATGTAGATAGTGCTATATCCCGACTGCCACATCCAAACAATGCCAACACCGGAAAGCGCAAAAATAAAAGATGTCAAGGCAGACCATTTTATTTCTTGCCAAGATTGCCCGTCGGGGCGCAACATTTTACTGATTTTTCTAGAAAGAAATTTATCCTTAAAAAGGACATAGAACAAGCCAACAAATAAGCCTGAAACAAACACATATCGCAAAAAGACAACTAAGCTTAAAGAAATAATAAAGGCTATCACCGCCGACAAATCAGAAAAATCAACGAGTTGTTCTACTTCCATCAAAATTCATTTTTATAAAAATATTGTAGTGTATGAAACTATGAACGATAAATGATGAACGATGAATTCGATGCATTGAATAGGTAATCAGCTAAAAAATTGATATTAGCTTAATAGGGTTTTCTCATAAAATTATTTTTGAACCCTGCCTATGCCGGCAGGCAGGCACAAAGGACACATAAGAGGTTCACAAAAGAATATAATAAACAAACTATTGTGACTTTCTTTTGTGAACTTTGTATCTTTTGTGCCTGCCTGCCGGCATAGGCAGGGTTCAAGAAAAATTAATCTACTTGTTTGTATTTTTATGAGAAAACCCTCATTAGCTTAATCCATAAGCTATCTAAAATGTATAAATAATTCGTTTCTATTTTATTACAAATTTATCGAATTCATCGTATATAGTTCATCGTTTGGCTAGTCAATAGGTTCAAAAATAACAGTCGCTAATGGCGGGATTTTAATAGTCAGAGAATGCTCTTTTCCATGCCAACCAAAATCATTTACAGCCAAAACTCCTTCGTTTTTAACCCCACTTCCACCATATTTTTTATCATCACTATTTAATATTTCTTTCCACTTTCCACCAAAGGGCGTTCCGATGTTAAAAGTATCCCGAACAAGTGGCGTGAAATTACAAACAACCAATTGGGGTTTATGTTCCGAATCACCTTTTCGCAGATAAGCAATCATACTATTTGCTCCATCTTCATGCGAAATCCATTCAAACCCATCTGGGGAAAATTGTTTTTGATAAATAGCAGGTGTATTTTTATAATAAGCATTCAAATCTTCTATCAACATTTGAACTCCTTTGTGCATGAAATGCTCTGTTAATCCCCATTCAACACCTCTTTCAATACTCCATTCCGTCGTTTGCCCAAATTCATCCCCCATAAACAGCAAATTTGTCCCCGGATGCGTAAACATATAGGCATACATCAGCCTAAGGTTCGCAAATTTTTGCCATTCATCGCCAGGCATTCGGTCTATGATGGCTCCTTTACCATACACCACTTCATCATGAGAAAGTGGAAGCATAAAATTCTCAGAAAACCCATAAACCAAACTGAAGGTTATTTCATTATGATGATATTGTCTATAAATAGTTTCTCGATTAAAATAATTCAAGGTATCATGCATCCAGCCCATCATCCATTTTTGACCAAAACCCAGTCCTCCCGTATAAGTTGGTCGAGAAACACCAGACCACGAAGTTGATTCTTCTGCAATCGTTACCGCATCAGGAAATTCCTTATAAACGGTTTCATTAAACTCCTTTAGGAAAGATACCGCTTCTAGGTTTTCGTTTCCACCAAATTCATTCGGAATCCACTCACCATCCTTTCGAGAATAATCCAAATACAGCATCGAAGCTACAGCATCCACTCTCAAGCCATCAATGTGGTACTTATCTAACCAAAATAAAGCATTAGAAATCAAGAAAGACCGTACCTCATGCCGACCATAATTAAAAATCAAACTTTTCCAATCAGGGTGAAATCCTAGTCTAGGGTCTTCATGCTCATATAAACAAGAACCATCAAATTTACCCAAACCATGCGCATCTTCAGGAAAATGAGAAGGCACCCAATCTAAAATAACACCAACACCAGCTTGGTGAAAAGCATCAACTAAGGTCATAAAATCTTGTGGGGTTCCAAAGCGACTAGTTGGGGCAAAATAGCCAGTGATTTGATAACCCCAACTTGGGAAATAAGGATGTTCCATAACAGGCATAAACTCTACATGAGTAAAGCCCATTTTCTGAACATAATTAACCATTTCAATTGCCATCTCTTGATAGCTCAAGGATTTATCAGCTGCCAATTTTTTCCAAGAACCAATATGCACTTCGTAGACAGAATAAGGCTGTGGTTTTCCTGCCAATGTTTTTCGGTTAGCCAACCAGTCTTTATCTTTCCACTCATAATCCAATTGCCATGTAATCGAAGAAGTGTTTGGTGGAATCTCCCAAAATAAAGCAAACGGGTCTCCCTTTTCTAATAATTGACCATCTTGTGCCTCAATACAATATTTATACAATTCTCCTTTACCGACAAACGGAATAAAACCTTCCCAAATTCCTGAACTATCCCATCTAGCCGCCAGATAATGTGTGTGTTTGTTCCAAGCATTAAAATTGCCAATAACAGCAACAGATTTTGCGCTAGGTGCCCAAACCGCAAATTGGGTGCCCCACTGACCATCTACCTCAATAACATGACTGCCCAATTTCTCATATAACTTGTAATGTTTGCCCGACCTAAAAAGACCGATATCAAAATCACTTAATAAACTATGATTGATTACTTTTGACATAAATTTATTATCTGAATGAAACGAAATCTAAAAAATTAAAAACAATATTACTTACAAATGTATAAAACGCAAATACAACTTAGTGTATTTTTTACACTTATTGAAATAACAAATATTTTTATATAAAAGCTAAAAGTAATAATAAGCTATGAATATCTCCCTAGAAATTAGCATGTATCCACTTACAAAAAATTATGAGTCGCCAATTATTAAGTTCATCGAACAATTAAATCAACATAAAGACATTAAAGTGACGACAAATACTATGAGTACGCAGATATTTGGCAATTATGAATTAGTTATGAATGCCTTAACACCTGAAATTCGAGCAGCATTTATGTCAGAACCAACGACAATTATGGTCTTAAAAATCATTAATGCGGATTTAACACCCGAAAAGATGTAAAAAAGTAATAATTTTAATTAAGAAATGAACTCTTTTCAACTTTTTTTTAATAAAAGTCATATCTTTGCAGTCCTTTTTGAAAAAGATATAAATCTATAAGATATGCAAACGATAAAAGTAGCTGGAAGCACAAGACCAGCAGTAGGAAAAAAAGCTACTAAAGCTGTAAGAAATGAGGGAGGAATTCCATGTGTGATTTATGGAGATGAGCAAAATGTTCATTTTTCTACGACACACAAGGATGTAAAAAACTTAATCTATACTCCTGATTTCAAGGTAGCAGAAATTGATGTAGACGGTACAACTCATAAGTGTATCCTAAAGTCAGCTCAATTTCATCCAGTAAAAGAAACTATCCTTCATTTAGACTTTTTAAAGTTAGAAGAGGGCAAATCAGTTTTATTGGAAGTACCTGTAAGATTTAAAGGAAGTTCTCCTGGTGTAAAATTAGGTGGTGCGTTACAACAGTCTTTAAGACGTGTAAAGATTAGAACGACTCCTGAAAAAATGGTAGATGAATTATATGGTGATATTTCTACTTTAGAATTGGGTGATGCCATTAGAGTAAGAGATTTAGAATTACCAGAAGGTGTAGAAGTAACCAATGCTCCTGCAATTCCTGTTGCAACAGTAGTAGTACCAAGAGCATTAAGAGGTAAAGGAGGAGAAGGCGAAGAAGGAGACGAAGCAGGAGACGAAGCAGCTACAGAAGAGTAATACAAGTCTTAGCTTGTTTAAAATATATAAAAAGGGTTTTGGCAGTTGTCAAAGCCCTTTTGTATTTTTAGGCTTAAAGTTTAGAAATCAGCCCACCCATTTAAAGAATTGCCGCTAACCACTAAAAATAATGATTGATGACAAATCTAAAAGTTACAGCCATACAAACTAATTTATTTTGGGAGGATATCTCCGCTAATTTAAAACAATTAGAAAAGCAATTGGTAGGGCTAATTAATACTTCTGATATCATTATTTTGCCAGAAATGTTTTCTACTGGTTTTAGTATGACTCCTTCAAAATTAGCAGAAGCGCAAAAAGGAAAAACATTAAATTGGCTAAAAAAGCAAGCACAACAAACAGAAGCGGTTATCACTGGAAGTTATATAGTCAAAGAAGCAGGTCAATATTTTAATCGCTTAGTATGGATGCAGCCTGATGGCAAATTTCAAACTTATGACAAAAAACATCTCTTTTCTTTATCCGATGAACCAAAGCATTACACAGCAGGACAAGAAAAATTAATTGTCGAATATAAAGGGTGGAAGATTTGTCCTTTGATTTGTTATGATTTGCGGTTCCCTGTTTGGAGTAGAAATGTAGAGCATTATGATTTATTAATTTATGTAGCTAATTGGCCCGAAAAAAGAGCACATCATTGGCGGTCATTACTAATGGCAAGAGCTATCGAAAATCAATCCTATACTATTGGGGTGAATAGAATTGGGAATGATGGAAATGATTATTATCATTCAGGCGATACTTCATTAATAGATTTTGCTGGTAATATTATGTTGCATACAGCACATGTAGCAGGCATCCACACAATAGAACTAGATTATCAAAAACAACAAGCATTTAGGAGTAGATTCCAATTTTTAGCAGATAAAGCTACTTTTGAGCTAAGTTAATGTTAATAACTTCGAGTTATCCACATAAAAATTGTTAATAAGTAATGCGGATTGATTAATCGGGTAAAATTTTTAGCTTGAATTTTTTCGATAGTTTTCGCCAAAAAATCAATGCATAGCACCCGCTACGGATTTATTTTTTGGTAAAAAATAGCGGAAAAAGGCTGCTAAAAATT
>CALLVC010000382.1 GCA_938010785.1 uncultured Saprospiraceae bacterium | reverse complement strand
TTTTTTATCTGACGCTCTAATATTGGTTTGAAGATGCAATCTTCAAACATCGACTATCCATTTTTCAAAGGTTTATATATTACGATTTTGACTTTTCGTTCGCCCTATTTACTGGAAAGATGTCGTGATTAATTGGTGAATTTTTTTACGCTCGAATAATTCTGTTACAGTAATTAAAAACAGAACTCTTCCCGTTCGGACATTTACCAAAAGAATTATTGGTATTTTTTTATTTTTTACAATTTTTCCTCTTTTTTTGAGGTTACTGAAAATAGTATTACATTAGGCGCTTACAAAACCCTTAAAAATAATTGATATGCCAATAAAAAAGCGAATGACAAAAAATAGAATAGGTTGTAAGGTATTGTTAAATACTCGACTACCTATTTTTATTTTGTTGTGTATTTGTTTTTTGACTTTGCATTTTACGCTTACTGCCCAAACGCCTCCTATTTTTTTGCCCGACGATTTTGATTATGAAGCAGAAGATGTTGGTTGTGTTTGTAACCCAGGCGTAATTAATAAATCCCCAGGAAAAGGACTTCTAATTGAATACAAATTAACCTCAGGAGGAGGCTTTACTCCAGATGAAGTAGCGGCTGGAATTAGTCCCAGCAAAATCAATAATTTGGCTCGATTGAGATTTAGGTTAAAGATACCTGTTGTTATCAAACCAAAAGTTAAGTTCCTTATTGGTCTAGACCATTTTAGAGAACAATATCATTTTAATTTTATCCAACCAGCTTTCGCTGAACAATTAAATCTATTAGCTTCGACTACGCTAAAAACTTCTAGATTAACAGGATACTTTCTACAATCAGTGGGGGAGAGCAATTACATAGGGCTTCAAGTAAGAGGAGCTTTTAGTGGTAATTACGACGGCATTATTAATACAGATTCCTATTTTAATCAAATAAGGGCTTCTGTCATCTGGGGTGTAAAGAAAAGAGACGATTTGGAATGGGGGATAGGTCTTGTGTATTCAGATAATTTTTCAAGAAAAAGAATCTTGCCTTTTCTTTTATACAATCGAACTTATAATGAAAGATGGGGATTAGAAGCTGCTTTTCCTGTCTCTGTTTTGATGAGGTATAATTTCACGCCTACCAGCCTATTACTTTTTGGACCTGAGCTATCTAGTTCTGCCTATGCGCTTCGAGGAGAACAAACATTGGGAAATGATGATTATTATTTTAGACACACGGAGCTGGAATTTGGTGTTAAATATGAACGACAGTTAAGGTCATGGTTTTGGGCCAGCATCCATGGTGGACTTCAAATTAATTTTGATTCTAGATACGAAAAAGTCATTAACTTAGAGGAATTATTTGAACCGGACTTAATCACAGGCGTATTTTTAAAAATTGGCTTATTTTTGTCCCCGCCTGATTAACTGGTAACACATATTTCTGCTTTTCTAGTCTTTTGACCACAGAGGCCGTCAGGCTGAAGAAAGAGATACGCTGAAAGTATCGCTTTCTAGGCTCTCCTAGCAGGAAATACTTTCAAAGTATCTCCTGCTTTTCGGTCAATAATCCCTTAGTAGTAAGTCAAGTTGAAGATGATATGTTGAGGGTGTGAGTATTTTTTGGCTATTGTTCTAAAAAAATCATTGGATAGCGGAGGCTCATAAGCAGCATAAACCCGCCTGCCTGAGGGTCGGGCAGGTTTGTAAGTTTATTTTTTCATCGTTCCTAAGCCTGACAGTCTTTAAAACAATACTTATTTTTTCGCAATTACAATATACTACTTGACCAAACAAAAAATCAGATTCATTATCAATCCTTTTTCTGGCTTAAGCCGAAAGAAAAATGTCCCTGCCATTATTGAAAAACACATTGACAAACAAAAATTTGATTTTGATATCGCCTTTACCAAAGCAGCAGGACACGCAATTGAATTAGCTAAGGAAGCAGTCGAGCAAAATTATGACATCGTAGTAGCTGTCGGTGGAGATGGTTCGGTCAATGAGGTGGCGAGTGCCTTGATTGATACTAAAGTCAAATTAGGTATTCTTCCAGGCGGTTCAGGCAATGGTTTTGCCATGCATTTAGGCTTAGGTAGGAATATAAAAAAAGCAGTAGAGATACTCAACAATTCGAAAGCAATTACTATTGATACCTGTCAATTAAACGGCCGCCCTTTTGTAAATTTAGGTGGAACAGGATTTGATGCTTTAGTAGCCTATAAAGCTAAGCAAAGTACCCTAAGAGGACTTTATGCTTATACTAAATTTGCGCTTTTAGAGGCCTGGTCTTATCCAATTGAAAAATATACGATAAAGATTGACAATCAAGAAATTACGCAAGAATGTTTAGTGATAGAAGTAGCCAATGCACAGATGTTTGGCTACAATTTTGTCATAGCCCCTCAGGCAAAATTAGACGATGGTATCTTAGATATTCTACTCGTGAAAAAAGTGCCAAAATGGAGGTATTTATTTAGTCTATGGCGATTCTTTAACGCCTCTTTTCATAAAAGCAGTTTAGTATCAACCTATGCTGGAAAAGATATAAAAATAAGTGGGAAAACACCAATGCCTGTGCACATCGATGGAGAAGGCTACCATTTAGAAGAAGATTTATATTTTACGATTAAACCGCTGTCTCTGCAAGTACTGGTACATAAATAGTTGTAAATTACTGCCCTAAAAATTTAATTTAACAATCATCCAATTATTTCAAACAACAGAACACGACCTATAAGAAAATCCGTCTAATCCGCTTAATCCGTGGTCCTATCCTTCTAGTTAAGCTTCTAGTTAGTCTATCCGAAAAATAGATAAACCCTAATAAAAAACCTCAACGGCAATGGCAATTTCGCTAACCCAAATCGCCACTCATCACTACTCCGTAATTTCCTCAAAAGCTCCATTCGTCACCTTGGCCAAATCTTCAGGCTTCAAACCCACTAAAATTCCACGTTGTCCAGCATTCACATAAACAAGTTCAAGGGCTAACATGGAGGCATCCAAATAAACAGGAAACTGCTTTTTCATCCCCATCGGAGAGCAACCGCCCCTGATGTAGCCCGTCAATGGCAATAATTCTTTTTGAGGTATCAAAGTCATTTTTTTATTACCAGATGCCTTTGATAATAGTTTGAAATTCAATGTTTTATCTTTAGGAATGACACCCACAAGATGTCCCGTTTTATTCCCTTTGCCGACAAGTGTTTTGTACAATAAATTAATGTCAAAGTCTACAAACGCCTGCATTTTTTCTGGCGTAAAATTAGCCGCATCATATTCGTAAGTTGCTACTTGATAATCAATTTTCTTTTGGTCAAGTAACCGCATAACATTCGTCTTTTTCATTAAATATTAACTTAAAAATTTAAAAATCCCTCCTCCTCCTTATCACCTCATTAACCTCATAACCTCATTAACCTCATTAACCTCATTAACCTCATAACCTCATTAACCTCATTACCTCATTAACCTTATCACCTCCCCTCAATCCAAATTAAGCTTCAAATCCACCGCATAAGAATTTGGCTCATTTTCAACTTTCAATTCGTATTGTTCTGGGTATAAAATATTCAACCGTCTTCTAACATTGACCAAACCAATTCCACCACTTCTTGGATGTTCAGGCAGAGGAACAGAATCAGGTTTACTGTTTTCAATACGAAGCCGAACAGCAGCAGTTTCTACATCCAACCTAATATCGACATAACCCTGATTGATATGATGATTTAGGCCATGCTTAAAACTGTTTTCCAAAAATGGTATAAACATCAATGGTGCAATTGTTTGATTGCCAACCTCTCCATATACGTCAAAGTTTATTTCTACTTCTTTTCCTTGTCGCAAGGCCTCTAAGTCTAAATAGTTCTGAATATAATTTACTTCTTTCGATAAAGGCACTCTTTTTTCATTGCATTCATACAACATATACCGCATCATTTCAGACAATTTAATCACAATCTCAGGTGCTTTATCTGATTTTTTTAAAGTTAGTGCATATAGGTTGTTGAGCGTGTTGAAGAGAAAATGAGGATTGATTTGCGACTTCAGAAATCGCAATTCAGACTGCATGGTTTGGGTTTGTAATTCTGTTCTTTCTCTTTGATGTTTGACCCAATCTAATATAATTTTGACGACCGTGGATGCTCCAACAATAGTAATATTAATTAAGAAAAATACATTTTGATTCGCAGCTAAGGCGTTTTGCCATGCTGGATATTTGGAGTATTTAAAAAAGAAAAGAATGTTACTAAGTGGCGTGATAATAATAACTGATAATAGTAACAAAGCACAGTAAGTAAAGAAACGGTCTTTAGTTAAGTAGTTGGTTATCAAGTAATAATAATTGTAATATATCATCCCCCCTAGAATGGCTGTTTTCAATAATGCGTTGGTGAAATGGAAGAAAAAGCCTTTTTCAAAATTTTCGAAGGATAGTAAAATGATAAACCCAACAATCCAAAAAATGGAATGATAGACGACTCTTTGAGAAACAAAGTCAATAATCTTTTCCCTTATAATATTTTCTCTTTTGGATGTTGGCATTTAGGTGTAGAATGATTGATAAGTAACGATGTAGAAATAGATTTACAAACCTGCCCGACACTCAGGCAGGCGGGTTTAGGGTAGCTTATTTTGTTGCTAGTTTTGGCTTTGAAAACAGGAGTTATGTTGATATAATAGCTTGCCCGTATGGGACTGTTTTCAAAGTTAAAAATAGCGGCAAAAGAAGCAGCATAAATTGTAAGTTTATTTTTTCACCGTTCCTAATGATGATGAAAAATATTCCGCTTCCAAATTAAGACTATTGTTGAAATCAGCAGTAATAAAATAGATGAAAATGGTGTTCTACTAGACGAAAATTATTACCCTAAATTAATAACTATCAAGCCCTAAAAAATTGAATGATTTTAATGAATTCTCCAACCTCATTCACCTTATCAACCTCATTCACCTTATCAACCTCATCCACCCCATCAATCCCCTCCCAATTTCATCAATAATTTTATCTGTCCTAAATGATATAAACTGTGATTCACAATACCAGTTAATAAAAAAAAGAAATTATAAGACCTACCTGGAACCCCTTCTAGAAGCACTGAATCTTCTGTAATTTTTAATTTGTCCATTAATTCATCATGTATAGATTGTAATCGTGCTAAGGCTGCTTTCCAATCTGCTTCAGTTGGTTCTTCTATTTTTGTGAAATTGAAATCACCCACGACATCGAAATCTGCATCACCATCTAATTTTTTTATGATGAACATTTTCCACGAAGCCATATGATTGACTAATTCAATAATATTGTGACTTCCATTAACCCGCTTACCAATGATGCTTAAATCAATCTGTTCTAAAGTTTCTAATACTGCAGGTCCATGCCATGCTGGCCCGTTATAACAACTTTTAATAAGCGACCGAATTCTTCTAACTTCTGAATACATAACCAAACTATTTTCTAATCTTATAAAGTGTATCTTCCTATATCTCTTTTAGATTTTTTACCTTCTATTTAAACAATGGTATAATGCCAAACTGGATTATTTGAAAATAAATCAAAGGAATCATTTTCCCTATAGCTATCAAAAAAGATACTGCTATTTCTAATTTTAGTTACAACAGGACTTCCCAGTAAATTTACTAACCGCCGACCAATCTATTCGTATTAATTATTTGTTCATAGACCTTCCAAAGTAGATGAAAAACTGATGGTACTGGAGTTGGTCGAAAACCACTACGGTTATCATCACTAAAGTAAGAAAAAAATCATTCCCCGAAACTATGTCACTCAAGCTTTTAATTTTTTTAAATAAATAAGCCTATGCTAGAATTATTATTCTATTTTGTAAAATAATAATATATAAAAAATTAATTTTTAACTACCTAGGAATATAGTATTTTTTGCTATCAATTGGATTGTAATTTAATTGATAATCAAAGACTTATTGGTTAAACGAAAGCCTGTCACAAGACTATTTCTAGAACGCGTTTTTTTACCTAAAAAAAAGCGATTTTTAAACCAAAGAATGTAAGAGTTTCCCCTGTGATTTTTTACTTCTTGATAGTATTGTAAGCTATCTTTTGATTAAAGATTGATTATCAGCACTAAACAATTTAGCGTTTTCAATTATCCATTGTATTATAATCTACCATATCCTTTTTAGCTTGGGTAAAATTAATTTTTTATCCTCACTAACCCATCTTTCTACTGCTTATTCTTTTAATACTTGAAAACTAAATTTTCTGAGTCACTCTGAATCTACGCTGATATAAATCAATTTTTTCAAAAAGTAACTTTCTTTCCAGATAAGCAAAATTGTCTAAATTAATTACAATTTTAAACGACAAACAATGTTAGTGAGACTAATTGCCAAGAGCTGTATTCTTGCCTTTTTATATTCCTTTTGCTTGCCTAATCTTCAAGCACAAAGTGGGATGATTGATATTGAGTTTTCAGTGGTTGACCCCTCCGCTTGTAACCAGTCTGATGGTGAAATTGCTATTACTCCATTATCTGGGAATGCTCCCTTTGAATATAGCATCAATGGCGGCGCTTCTTTTCAAATGGATAGTGTTTTTATCGATTTGGGAATTGGGACTTACATTGTTTTTGTAAGAGATGCTGAGAATCAATTTTCCTCTTTTAAATTGGCTAAACTAGAGGCAGAAGGTGCCCCTAGTATTAGAGGTATCGTCATGTCCGACCCTACAGAATGTGGCATTGGAGGAACGCTTAAAATACTAACTACAGGTGGTATTGGCGAACTACTATATAGTATCGATAGTGGTCAGACTTTTCAAGCCAATCATATCTTTTCAGATGTGCCTGCTGGGGCATATAATATTGTGGTACGCAATGAAGATAATTCTTGTCCAACTACCTATCCAACTGTTTCTTTTGCACCCCAACCTCCAAGTATACAGCTTGATATTGCTGTAGCAACAGAACATCCGACTTGTGATTCAACAGATGGGGTGATTGTAGTAAGAGTGACTGGTGGAAGTGGTGAATATTCCTATAGTATCGACCAAGGTGAAAATTATCAAGACACTAATACTTTTGAAAATTTAGGCGCCAGTGATTATAATATTATTGTACAAGATAACCTCACAAAATGCGATAAAAGCTTTAATGAGACAGTAGCTTTAATAAACCAGGATTGTAAAACGTGTGACGCTTTGGTTATAAATATTAATGCGGTCAATCCTGATTGTAATACCCCAAATGGAGAAATTACTGTTTCCGCAGTTGGTGGAAGTGGGAATTATGAATATAGTATTGATGGAGGAAATTCCTATGAGGCTACTGTTAATTTCCCAAATTTAGCAGAGAATAGCTATAATGTAAGTGTAAGAGATGTCGATTTTGAATGTGAACGGGCTATGGAAAGTTCCGTCGATTTAATTCCAACAAATTGCCCTGATTGTGATTCTTTAACCTTACAATCATTTTTAGTTTTACCTGATTGTGATACGGGGGTTGGCCTAATTGAATTGACCTTAGGAGGGGGTAGTGGTGATTATGCGGTTAGTGTAAATGGAGGTGCTTTTGATACACTTTCTTTTTTCGAAAATTTAGTGGCAGGAGACTACGTTTTCTCGGTTAGAGATAATGTAACAGATTGTGAAAAGACCTTTTCCACAATTATATTAACCGAACCTGATTGTGCTTGTAATCTTAATTTATTTGACCAAATTCCAGTGGTCGACACTGTAACTAATTGTAATGAATTAGCCGACATTTGTTTAGCTATTCCAATTGAGGACCTAATGAATTTGGAAATTCAAAATAATGGTGCTCCTTATGAAGGTGGCTTAAGCCCTTGTAAAATTGATACTTTAAACAGCTATCTCTACTTAACTATTCCAGGACAAGGATTGGAAGGTCCTTATCGTTTAAACCGTTGGGAATTTAATGATTCTATATATACTGGTGAATTTCAAGATATTAACGAATTAGTCGCCATGATGAATCAATATGACCCTATGGCAAATTGGGTGAGAGATTCTGCTTCTATGATTTTAAATGGTGGATTCTCAAGTAATTCGTATGGTGTATTGGAGGTTACTCAGATTGCTACAGATATGATGGCTATTTTTCAAGCCAATACTGATTTTGTGCCGATAGATGCTAAGTTAGCCTTACCAGAAGGGGATTATGAATTAATATTTAGTGACCCTATCTCGAATTGTACTGATACCCTTAATGTCGAGGTGATTTGCCCAATCTGCCCACAAATTGCGGCAGTAGGTGCAACTGATTTTACCACTTATTTTTGTGATGAACCAATATTAGTTTGTTTTAGTGGAGCAGATTCGTTGAGCCTTCTTGGTTTTGATATTTCTGTGAATGGAAGCCCTTATGCTGGAAGCATTTTCAATTGTCCCGATATCACATATGGCTTTGAATTGGAATTTGATACTGGTGCCTATGAGGTAGTATTTACTAGTATAGAACTAGGTTGTGAATTTGTTTTTGATATTACTATTTCTTGTGAACCCACGATGGATATTGATACCATTATTCATGTTGGTGATATTGATACCATTTGCTTTGCGGATTATTTAATGAATGAAAATATTATGAGTATCGAAACCGTATGTGAAGGGCAAAACCCTTCTGTAGGCTTCGAAGTCAATAATTTGACCAATTGTTTAGTGTATGAAGGGATTAGAGAAGGTATGGATACGATTTGTATTTCTGTTTGTGAGACCATGGACTCCTGTGAGGTTATTGTAATAACCGTTACGGTTTTAGACACGATGGAAATGGACACCATGACTATGGATACGATCTGCCAACCGATTTTCCCAGAAACAACATCAACGATTGAATTGACCGATTGTGAAGCTATGGGACAATATTGCTTAGGCCTACTCAAGTCTGAACTAGCTAATTATTCCCTAAGTATTAATGGTGAATTATATGCTGGGGCTTATACTGATTGTGATGTTCCCGAACAAGCAAGTATCCAACTTCCGATGGGTGAACATGAACTTATTTTGACTGAAATTGATGGAGCATGCGCTGATACTGCAAGCTTATTCATTACTTGTGACCCCACCACCATGATTTTTGAGGACACAATTCAAGTTAATGAAACAGATACTTTTTGCTTCGATGAAACGAATTATGAGGGAGGCATCATGAGTATCTCAAATGTATGTGAAGAGGCGAGTGGAGAAATGGTTCAATTTACGATTGATTCTACGAATAATTGCTTGTATTACACTGGAATAGAGGCAGGCATAGACACGACCTGTATTGAAATTTGTGATAACCTTGGAACTTGTGATACCACGATTGTTGTCATCATGGTAGAAGAAGAACCAGAACTAATTCTTCCGCCAATTGCTATTGATGATGTAGATACCTTAACAGAAGGTGAGATAAAAACCATCAACGTTTTAGGGAATGATACCACCAATTCAACGCTAATTACGGTGACAATTATCGAGGACGGAATGCTGGGAACCGCTACCGTAAACCCCGATATGACAATTACCTATACTGAAAATGCGGGTATTTGTGATACGACCGATACTTTTACCTATGAATTGTGTAATCCTGCTGGTTGTGATACGGCGACAGTCACCCTTTATATTGATTGCAAAGCTTTTATCATCTTTAATGGTTTCTCTCCAAATGGAGACGGAGTAAATGAGACCTTTACTATTGAAGGGATAGAAGAATTTCCAAATAATGAACTTAAAATATTCAATCGTTGGGGGAATATTGTCTTTGAACAAAAGGGATACAAAGGACAATGGAGTGGAACTTGGAATAATCAATTATTACCTGATGGGACTTATTTCTATATATTGGACGACGGGGAGGGCACTCAGTATAGTGGATTTTTGCAGATTCAACGGTAATTAATAGCGTTTTTTCTTAAATAAATCGTAGTAGAAGAGCTTTCAAAACCTGCCCGACTAGTGCTATCATTTATAAGTAATTGACAAGTTAATCGAATGTATTTTTTTGTTAGGCAAGATGAGCCCGTACGGGTGAACCGTTTACGGACGGGTTGGCTTTTTTTAATAGCCGTCCCGATAGTTATCGGGATTCAACAAATAAATAACGCAGTATAACATGAAGAAGTGTAAACTTCTGAACCGCAAAGCGGACGGGCTGCCTAAGACG
>CALLVC010000381.1 GCA_938010785.1 uncultured Saprospiraceae bacterium | reverse complement strand
CTTTGATAGTTGTAACAAGGATGATATACGTAAAGCCCTTTTAAACGAGCAAGCGTACATTTGTGCCTATTGCATGAGGAGGATTGATAATAATAGAGATGAAAAAGCACAACCTAATATTAGGATTGAACATTTTGAAGGACAAAAAAGTGAAACAGGTGAAGATTTAAGGTTGAATTTTTTGAACATGCTAGGCGTATGTAATGGGAATGAAGGTAGTGCAAAGCATTTACTAACCTGCGATAAGAGACGAGCATCTTTTCAAGCAACAGAACCAAAATTAAGTATTGACCCGAGAAAAAAAAATTGTGAGCAATTAATTAATTATCTAGATAATGGTACAATTTACGCTGTAAATGATAAAATTGATTATGAACTAAATAATTTATTAGGACTTAATAATGAAAATTTAGTCAGAGAGCGACTAGGAGTAGTTAAAACTGCAAGACAAAGAATGCTACGATATTATAAAAAGAAAAAAAAGGACCAATCTTGGGCTAAAAGTGATTTGACTAAAGAGATTAAATATTGGAATACCCAAAAAAATAGTAAATATCCTGAATATTGTAGAATAGCCATCTTTTATTTAGAGAAAAAATTAGCAAGACTCTAAATGAAATTAAGTATAATAATCGTCAATTACAACGTCCGCTATTTCCTCGAACAAGCCCTCCTTTCTGTTCAAAAAGCATCGACCAAGCTTGCAACCGAAGTTTTTGTTGTAGATAATAACTCTGTTGATGATTCGGTACGCATGGTCGCCGAAAAATTCCCCGATGTACAACTCATTGCGAATAAAGACAATCCAGGTTTTTCCAAAGCCAATAATCAAGCTATTCGATTGGCAAAAGGGGAATACATTCTTTTGCTAAACCCTGATACATTAGTCGAAGAAGATACATTTGATAAGTGTGTCGCTTTTATGGATAGTCATCCCAAGGCAGGCGCTTTGGGGGTGAAAATGATTGATGGTTCTGGTAATTTTCTACCAGAATCTAAGCGAGGGTTACCTACCCCAATGACTGCATTTTATAAGACCTTTGGTTTTTCTAAATTCTTTCCTAAGTCTCCTGTTTTTAACCGTTATCATTTAGGATTTTTAGATAAAGATGAAACGCATGAAGTGGATGTCTTAGCAGGTGCTTTTATGCTGTTGAGAAAATCAGTACTGGATGAAATTGGCTTATTGGACGAGACTTTTTTTATGTATGGGGAAGATATAGACTTGTCTTATCGAGTGACTAAGGCAGGTTATCAAAACTATTATTTTGCAGATACGACGATTATTCATTACAAGGGAGAAAGTACCAAAAAGGGTAGTTTAAACTATGTGAAGGTCTTTTATAATGCGATGATAATTTTTGCGAAAAAGCATTTTCAAGGGGAAAAAGCAAGTCTTTTTGTGGGTATCCTTCAATTTGCTATTTACTTCCGTGCATTTCTGACTTTATTAAATAACTTTTTAAAAAAAAGCTACTTACCACTTTTAGATATGCTGCTTATCTTTGGTGGGATGTATTGGCTAAAAGATTTTTGGGCAACGTCTTATTTTGATGACCCCAATTATTATCGACCTTCGTTTTTGTATTTTAATGTACCCTTATACATTGTGGGTTGGTTAGGTAGCGTTTATTTTAACGGAGGGTATGATGAGTCTGGTAATATTAAGAAAGTGGCGAAGGGTTTAATCTTTGGGTCAATTTTGCTAGCAGCTATTTACGGATTTTTACCATTGGAATATCGGACCTCTCGAATGCTTTTATTATTAGGTTCTGTTTGGGCGATTGTGAGTACTTTTTTGCTAAGGACAGGGATTCATTTTATCAAGCATAAAAACTTGAAGGTTGGTCAGCAACCTGTTCGAAATTTGATTATAGTCGGAGAAAAACAGGAAGCGGAACGTGCGCTTGAATTATTAGACAAGGCAAATATTACGCAGAATTTTATTGGCATTGTTGCACCTGAATCTGTGAGGGATAAAGCCTATTTAAGCCATTTGACAAACCTAAAAGAAGTGGTTAATATTTATCGGGTGAATGAAATTATTTTTTGTTCGAAAGACATTTCTGCCCAGTCTATTATGCATTGGATGACCCAATTGGGAAATAAAATGGACTATAAAATTGTTCCAAAAGAAACAATGAGCATCATTGGGAGTAATTCTAAGAATACGCCTGGAGAATTGTACACGGTAGATATTCGTTATAAAATTACAGATGCAGTCCAACGAAGAAGTAAGCGCTTGGTAGATATCGTCATTGCCTTAATACTGTGGATACTTTACCCCATTGTTTTTCTGTTTATAGAACAGCAATTTTCTTTTTTGAAAAATATCTTTCGGGTGCTAGTTGGTCAAAAAACTTGGGTCGGATATGCCAAAACCAATACTGCGGTAAACGATTTACCAAAATTACGTACAGGCGTATTGACACCTTTGGCAGGGTTTCATAGCGACCAATTGGATATACCTACCATTCAACGCTTAAATTTTTTCTATGCAAGAGATTATGATTGGACCAAGGATATAGAATTGATATGGAAAGGATTTAAGCAATTAGGAAACTAGATTTATTAATATCCGTGTTCCTTCACTAATCCGTGGTAGGATTAATACCACAGATTAGTAAAGGAACATGGATATTAGACGCTATTAAATATTTTTTATCTGATTATTCTAAATAGAATATCTTATTTGTAAATCAATGAAATATACCTTAAAAAATATACTGCCCAATCCACTTAAAGAACAGAAAAGAGGACATACGTCAGATATATGGGAAACGACTTGTCATTTAGAAAAAAGCAAAAAGTATTTAATAACGGCACCATCAGGTAAAGGAAAATCTACTTTTTTGCATATTTTATACGGCTTACGTAAAGATTTTAGCGGAACGGTCACGCTAGATGATAAGGAACTCTCAACGATATCAACGAATGCTTGGGCAGATTTGCGAAAGGATAATTTGGCCATTGTTTTTCAAGATTTGCGCTTGTTTCCTAAGTTAAGTGCTTTGGATAATATTTTGCTTAAATCGACTTTGCATCAGACAAAATCTGAATCAGATATTCGACAAATGGCTAAACAATTGGGGATAGAGGAATTACTGAATCAAAGTTGTGGCACACTTTCTTATGGACAGAGACAACGAGTAGCTATTATACGTGCATTATGCCAACCGTTTGATTATCTATTTTTGGATGAGCCATTTAGTCATTTGGATGATGGAAATACGGAAGCCGCTTTTCACTTGATTGAAAGCGTTTGTGCAGAACAGAAAACGGGTTTTTTATTAGTTAGTTTAGGAGAGAAATTCGGAAGGAAATACGATAAGGAATTGATTTTGTAGATATTGGTACCACTGAGGTTGTGTAAAAAGTATTTTGACGCTGAAGGACGCTGATTTTTTATGACTTTTTTATGTTTCTCATTGAAAAGCATAATAAAAACATAACTTTTCGTAAGAAAACATAATAAATCATAACTTTAAACAGCGTCCTTCAGCGTCAAAAAATCAATTATGTCTTTTTACAATACGACCAATTAATTTTACTTCGCCAATTCCTTCACCTTAGCAAACAACACATCTTCATCACCTGGCTTGTATTTTCTTTTGTGGTAAACAATCGTTCCATCCTTATCAAAAACGAAAACTTGAGGTAAACCATTTAGTCCGCCCGGCATAACACCCATGAATTTTCTAGTGTAATCGTGGTATGCTTCAAAAGTCCACTCGCCTGATTTTACACGACTAACAAATTTTTCAGCATTCTTAGGAAAATCTGTAGAAATAGCATATAAATTAAAATCGGCCTCTTCTTGCCATTGAGGAAATTTATCTTTTATCGCATTTAACTCTAGTCCACAAGGGTAGCAAGTGGTTAACCAAAACATCACAACAGAAGGTTTGCCATTTTTCTTTAACACTTCCGAGGAATTGATTACTTTTCCGTCTGGAGTTTTCAAATCAATACTATATGGATAATCCGTTTTAATCGGTAATTCGAGAGGATAACCAGGCGGTAAATATCCTTGAGTAGGAGTGATTTCTTGTTGAGTGGTGAAAGAAGCTTTAGCTACTTCAACTTTAGGTTGCTGAGATTGTTGACAAGCAGAGAAAAAGAAAATAAGGGAGAAAAAGAAAAATATTTTTTTCATGGAGATAATATAAAAAGTTATAGAGTATTTGTTGACTTTTACATTTCAAAAATACAGTTAATATTAAGCGATAGCAAGCAATATCAAATCAGAATGACAGATCTAACAAATATTTATGAAAAACGAGCGACTCAATTTGCTGCATCGGCTGCTGAATTGAAAGAAAAGTACAATCGTTTTTCAATTATACGGCTCTTTGTATTTTTTGTCGCCATTTTTGTTGCCATTTTTATTTTTTCTAAAACGAATGCCGCATTTGGTGTTGCCTATCTACTGATATTTCTTTTCGGATTTAGCAAATTTGTCTTTTGGCATAGAGCTATTTTAGAACAAGCCAATCATAATCAGTTTTTATCAGATATCAATGCGGAAGAAGTTGCTGCCTTGGCACACGAATACCAAGACTTTGGGGCGGGCACAGACTTTATTGACCCCATGCATGCAAATACGGTGGACATGGATATTTTTGGAGAATATTCTATTTTTCAATACTGTAATCGAACTTCTACCGCAATTGGTCAGCAACGATTAGCGCATTATTTAAGCACCCCTACTGCCAAGACAGAAATTTTAGCGCGACAAATAGCTATCAAAGAGCTTTATCCTAAATTAGAGTGGCGACAAGATTTCCAAGCGACTGGTCGGGTTACAGATGACAATGCGGACCATTTGCGTTTATTGACGAGTTGGCTTTCTGACGAACCTTTCGTTAGTAATAATAAGTGGCTAAAAATAGCATTGATAGTCGTACCCATTTGGATGTTGATAGGTATGTCGTTGGCGATTTATTATTTGTCTTGGCAGATTGCGCTTTTGTTTGTTATCCTTCCGGGTATAATTTTAAATAAAACGACAGAGCGAGTTAATGAGACGCACAATCGAACAACGCACGCAGAAAAGAGCCTTTCTTTTTATGCGAAGTTAATTCAACGTATCGAAGAAGAATCTTTTGAAGCACCGAAATTGACTCAACTTAAAGCGAATTTTTTAGCGAATAATCAAAAAGCATCTACTCAAATTCAACGCCTATCCTACATCATTGGGCAGTTAAACGTGCGTTATAATGCTTTTGCTGTCCTTTTTAATTTAGGCGGTTTATGGGACTTACAGTACGTCAATAAATTAGAAAAATGGAAAGCGGTTAATAAAACGGAATTGCCAAAATGGTTTGCAGCCTTACAAGAATTTGAGGCTTTAAATAGTTTAGCTACTTTATATTACAACAATCAAGATTGGGTTTTTCCAACGATTTCCGACCAACAGGAATTGAATGGCATTCAATTGGGGCATCCCTTGATTCATCATTCAAAGCGGATAGCGAATGATTTTCATAGCCCTACGCAAGCACATATAAAATTGGTGACGGGGTCGAATATGGCAGGTAAAAGTACCTTCCTTCGAACGGTTGGTTTGAATATTATTCTAGCGATGTCTGGGTCAGCAGTTTGTGCGAAAGAATTGACTTTACCTTTATTACAAGTTTATACGAGTATGCGTACACAAGACGCTTTACACGAAAGTACTTCTTCTTTTTATGCCGAATTAAAACGCTTAAAAGTTATTATTGAAGCCGTAGAAAGCGAGCATAATATTTATTTCCTACTAGATGAAATCCTAAAAGGAACCAATTCTAAAGACCGACACACTGGTTCTCGAGCATTGATTGAGCAGATGATAAAAAGCAAAGGAGCAGGAATTATTGCGACACACGATTTAGAATTGGGCAATATGGAAGCAACGGGGAATGGAGCTATTGAAAACCTATGTATGGAAGTTGCGGTAGAAAATGGTAAACTTAGATTTGATTATACGCTAGAAAAAGGAGTTAGTAAAAGCTTTAATGCGACCATTTTAATGAAAGAAATGGGTATTAATATTCAATAATTAGGACTTAAATTTAAAAACACCAACAACTACCTTTTGACCCCAATAAACAGCCTAAACTGTCGTAGTGTTCGGGTTAGAACAAAAAGTAGTGACGCATTTATTTGCTGGATGTTGCAGGTTTTCCAGTAGTCGTTGGATACTCTTTTGTATTGGGGTTTTGTAATTCAGGTGCAGATTTTGTCAAAATATTAATATTTGTGACATGGTTAATTAGTGCAAATATATATTAAAGAAATGTAAAAAGCCTACTCTTCTCTTTATTTCTCAAATAAAAATTTGGACAATTGTTTTCTTATTAATTTCTTTAGAAAATTGGTATTTTTGCCAACTTTAAAAAATAAGGGAGTAGGCAATAAATAATCTACCCAAATTTTAGGAAATTAGTTTTTCTTTAGACAAGGCATGAATTCGTGAAACGAATGAACCGTTTACGGATGGGCGGCTTTGCTTTTGCCTTAGCTCTTTGTGCCTCTAGGCACAAGCCCGCTCGGAGTATTTTCAACATGAACAAACGCTGTTTGTGAACCGCACAGCGGATGGAATGCTAAAGAAAAAATAACGAGTAAAATGGGTAGGTTATATTTTTCCTACTCTCTGACCTTCAAAATTAATATAATGGCTACAGTAGCAGATTTTAAGAAATACGTAGAAACCGTTGAACAAAAAACAGGATACACTCGACCACTAGCTTTTGGCTTAGGTATTCGCAAATCTAAAGGAGATAAAACCTTAGAAGTCTTCTTTCCGGGAATTAACTATAACAGTGCTTTTGGTACAGCAGCAGTGCTGCAAGATGTTACCAAATTTAAGGGTAGTGAGAATGGGTATAAGACCTTAACCAAAAAGGCTTTACAGGATGCTTTTGATAAGTTTGAAGCCTTTCATGGTGAAATTGAAAAACATCCGAATATTACTTTAATTCAACAATTATTGACCAATTATAAAAGAGTCAATGCTTATCATAAAACAGAAGTGGTGGTCTACTTTTTATTTGATAAAGACCAGCCTGTTCAAGATGCGGTAGAAGGATATTTTAAAGTACAATGCATGTCTCAATTGCATGTAAAACCACATGGAATCAACTGTAGTGGTATTTTTGGAAAGATGAATAATATTGCTTGGACGAGCAATGGACCGATTTTACCTGAAGATATAGCAGAGGAGCGAATTAAAGCAACGTTCAAAGGAGAGGAGTTAGTAGTGAGTCATGTAGATAAATTTCCTTATTTAGTCAGTTTCGGTGTACCAGATGGTGTCCGAGTCGTTTCTGGTTCGCAAGCTAGATTAGGCGCACATTTAAGCCCTGGCACAACGATTATGCCCGCAGGTTACGTTAACTTTAATGCAGGAACACTGGGAAGTGCGATGATTGAAGGTCGAGTTTCTGGAGGTGTTGTCGTAGGTAATAAATCTGATATTGGTGGAGGTGCTTCGATTATGGGCACGCTTTCAGGAGGTAATAAAAATGTGATTTCTATTGGAGAACAATGTTTATTAGGAGCGAATGCAGGGACAGGAATTTCCTTAGGAGATGGATGTACCGTTGCGGCAGGTGTTTATATTACGGCTGCTTCTAAAGTTTCCTTGTACAATAAAGATAAACAGCCAGTTAATCTTGCAGGAAAAGTGGTTAAGGAAGGAGAGAACGTAGTTAAAGGAATGGACTTGAATGGTAAGTCTTATATGCTTTACTTCAACGATTCTCAAACGGGTAAATTAACGGCTCGACCAAATACAAAAGTGATTGAGTTGAATGAGAGCTTGCATGCTTAATAACAATTAAAAAATAAAGTGTAATGCCCTAGTAATTTTAAATTGCTAGGGCATTTCCTTTTGTACAATAAGCACTGCATAAAAGTACAAGAATATCTCCTATAAAATCTATTATCTTGCAGGTTCAAAATTAAGATTAAGAAAATAATGTGCGGTTATAACTGGTAGCACAGGATTTATCCTGTCCTGTTTCAAGGTCTTCAGACCTTGATTTTAGCAGTTTCTCGGACTAAAGTCCTTCGACTAAATAGAATAAACCAGCCCGCTCCGCAGTCGGGTGGGTTCTGTGCTACCAGTTTTCTAAAACCGCACTTTATTTAATTAATTCCAATCTAGAACTTGTAATATATGAAAGAGAATAAAGACAATCCAATTTTTAAAACTCACCTAAAATCGAGCAATTTATACGTAGGAGGAAAGTCCAGAAAGGAAATTGATAGTGGTGGAAAAAAGATTTATAAATTATCTTCTAACGAAAATTTATTAGGTAGTTCACCGAAAGCATTGCAGGCTATTCGAGCAAATGTTGATAACTTATCCGAATATCCAGACAGAACGGATAAAAGATTACAAGAAGCATTATCAGTCTTTTATAAAAATGAATTGAAGGTTGGTCAATTTATTACGTCTAATAGTGGCTCTGAAGTATTAGACTTAATTATTCGTGCTTTTTTGGGAGAAGATTTAGAGTACATTACGACGAATCCAATGTTCAAACCGTACCAAATGTTTTCGGATAAAATGGCCGCAAAACAGGTAGATATTCGATTATTAGAACCAGATTATAGCTTAAATGTGGAAGGTGTTTTAGGGGCAATTAACGAAAATACCAGACTTATTTTTCTAACCTCTCCCAATAATCCTACGGGAACGTATATTCCTAAAGCTACTTTGGATGCGTTCATTAATCGACTGCCTGAGCATGTTGTTTTGGTATTGGATGAAGTTTATTTCCATTTTGCGGAAGCTAAAGATTATACGACTGCTTTGCCTTACGTGTTGGCAGGTAAAAATGTAATTGGCTTAAATAGTTTTTCTAAAACTTATGGATTAGCGGGCTTACGTTTGGGCTACGCGTATACGACACCAGCATTGGCAGAATATGTACAGCGTTTATATAAACCATTTCAGGTAAATACATTGGCATTAGAAGCGGGGATAGCAGCTTTATCCGATACGGAGTTTTTACATAAGACCGTTACTTTAATACAAAAAGAAAGATTGTTTGTCTATGAGCATTTAGACCGATTGGGCATGCAATATTGGAAATCTCAATCCAATTTTATTTTAATGAAACCCAAAACGGCTGCCAAGGAATTAGTTGAACGATTACAAAAAGAAGGGATTATGGTAAGACCAGTAGCGGGCTTTGGTGCGCCGGGATGTGTTCGGGTAACGGTAGGAACAAGAGCCGCAAATGCTGCCTTTATTGGAGCTTTGGAAAAGGTAGTGATATTCTAGTTTATTCTAAATTTAGTTGGGCGAAAGAGCTTCCAGAACTCCAAGTTCTGGAAGCTCTAAACGATTTGGAATAAAGGCTACCCAAAATTTTTATCGACGACTTTTACGACCTCTGAAGATACTCATAATCCAAAGTATCACCACAGCTCCTACTGTAGCAGATACAATCATACCCACTAGATTTTCTGGGAGGCTTACGCCAAATGTATTATCTATAATTTTTACAATTCCACTTCCTGGGCTTACTTTCAATAAATTAAAGATATGCCCTCCAACGACTGCACCTGCGATTCCTAAAATAGCATTGATAATAAATCCGAAGTTATCACCTCGAATGACTCTTGCTGCTAAAGAACCAGCAATGGCTCCTACGATGACCATAACAATTAAATTGAAAGCATCTCCTTGCAGTAAGTTTTCCATGTTTATATTTTTTAGTTAAGTTGATGAATAACTAGCTACTCATCAAGTAAATATTTAGTACCGCTAAAGTAATTATTTTTTATAAAAGAATTGCAAACTGCCTACTGCAAACTGCCCACTTAACTAGCATATCGCCAACGTCGCCAATAATTATAGCCAATCCCAAATAGCATCAACAAAAGTAAAGGCAAAATAATATTGATTAATTGCCATTTAGTTTCTTCTTCCTCTGCCTTAGGTTCATTCAATAAACGCAATTTGACCTCTTTTGACCGAGCCGCAATTACACCATTATCATCAATCATATATTCAATGGCATTGATTAAAAAATCTTTGTTGGAAAAGTTTATTCTGGGTTGATAGCGATTTATACCTAAAGGCAAAGAACGACCTTCGGAATCGGTATAGTTCTTAATGATATCTCCATCTGCGACGACTAGCATTTTGGTTGGACTACTAATATCTTTGAAATCATATCCTAGTTGTTTATAAGCTTTTAAAAAATCACCTTTGGGGCGATTTTTATATAACGACATAAATTCTCCTTCCAGTAAAACCGCTAGTGGTTGACTTTTTTTGTTGTAGGTCGTTAAATCTGGCTTTATTTTTAACGATTCAAATGTTAGCCTCATTGGAAAAAATTGCGCTTTGCTCCTATCTGAAGTAGCTAAAAGTATTTGTTTTTGTATTGGCGTTTTCGTACGAACAGTATCTATAGTATTGGCAAATAATAAATTTAATGGCCCTAAACTTTTAGTGATAGGATGTTCTTGATTAGGAATAGATACTAAATGATAAGGCCAGGGGAATAATTGAGTAGTCCCACGTTCGTCTATAACTTGTGGAATACTGGTACTCTGTAAATCCATGACTAAGCTATTATTTAATCTAACACCATATTGAAATAAAATATCAGCTAAATTAAAAGTGTTATCAGCATAGGGATAAGGTGCATAAGCCCCTCTTCGCCCAATACTATCCAAACTAACATTCAAAGCGTCCATCAACCAAATAACTTTTCCACCATTCATCACATATTGGTCGATTTTAAATTTGTCTTTTTCACTAAAGGAAGTTTGTGGTTTAGCTATAATTATTACAGAGATGCCAGGGTTGATTTGAACTAAACTATCTAAAATAATATCTCCTACATCATAAAAAGTACGTAATTCATTTCTTATATCTTGAGTGTTTACCCTTGGTAATTCTCCATGACCGACGGTAAATGCTATGACTGGTTTCCGAGAGGTCTGTAATTTCTGAATAGCATTGGCTAATTTATATTCTAATAAACCGACCGAATTATTTAGTGCTTCATGTGATGATAAGCCCGGTGTATTTTCTCCGACTAAATCTATTGGAATGGTTCTGCCTTTATAATTTAATACGGCATAAGGATAAAAGCGAACGGTTCGCTGTTCCTTACCATCTTTGATATTCAAATTTTTGGCTCTCAAGCCCTCATTTTGCAATTGCTTGATACGCGCATTTTTTTCTTCTACAGGCAGACTATTAGGAATGGGGTCTTCAAACTCATATTCAATCTCTCCAGAAATACTTCTGAAATCATCCAAAATTTCTCTAGTAGCTTTTTGCAAACGCTTAAATCCAGCAGGGAAATCCCCCTCTAAATAAACTTTGACATAGACCACATCATCTAACCCTTGCAATAATTGCTGAGTAGGTTCCGTCAAGGTATATCGCTTTTCCTCCGTCAAATCCAAGTAACCATAAAAATGATTCCCTATCACATTCAGACCGATAGCAATACCAATAACTAAGATTAAATTTATAATTGATTGTCTCATTTTTTTTATAAGAATAGAGATGCGAGATTAGAGAATAGAGATTTTAAACTTACCGATGAAATACTGAAAACAGAATTGTAGGCATTCATCCATACAATCTAGCACATACATCAAGCAGAGCTACAGAGCTACCACTTTCTGCTTTCCAAAGCAGTCTGACTGCCCATTAAAAATACCCCAATGACCGACACAAAATAAATAACATCTCTGCTGTCCAGAACACCTCGACTTATTGAAGTATAATGATAATCGATGCCAATCATTTGCAC
>CALLVC010000380.1 GCA_938010785.1 uncultured Saprospiraceae bacterium | reverse complement strand
GTCCTTCCGTGTCAAAAACCATATATAATAATCATATACAATAAGTACTTCGTACACTCCTTATAGTTATTCTAGAATTTCAAGAGCCGCTTGATTAAAGTATGATTAAAAAAGAACCCTTTAAAATTACGGGATAACGGGAAGTTATCCAGTAATAGGGCCCGAATTATCAAGTAACTTCCTAGCCTGCCCCAAAGCATTTCGGGGTTACTTGATAAATTTAGAAGTAATCATACTTTACTCGAACACTTCTGAATTTCATGGGAATAGAAAAAATATAACTTACCCTTCTTGCGGCTTTATTTTGCTCTTCTTTTGCACCTCTGCCTTATCGTTTGTGAACCGCTTGCGGATGGGACGCCTAAATTAAAAAGTGCCAGTCATAAAATATAAGATAATTGTGTCCACGTACTTACATTGTAATAACCTTAGCAAAACAACAACCTATCCAGAAAATTTTCATTTAGACAATCGCTTTCGAATATCCAACCTTCCAGCCACTTGCATTTTTAAAATTTGCTCGGGGGTAAAACTATATTCCTTCAGATAACAAGGTTTATAATAGGACATATAATTATCTAAAAGCGGTTGATATTTATTCCCATTTTCATCTTCCAATCCAACCATTTGGCAGGTAGAATAATTAACATAGATTTCATAAACAGCACCGGGGTCTGGTGGAGTATCACAAATTCTATCCCCTTTCTCCCCACAATCGGCAGCATCAAAAGTATCTTTACCAAAAATATGCTCTTCAAAAGTATGAAAAAGTCCAAAAAAATGACCAAACTCATGCGCTACTATTTTGGAATCTGTTACATCAAATTGGCTCAGTACTACATTGTTATTTCTATCAGACAAAATATAAGCAAATCCACCTGTTCTCCCACAACTAACACTATTACCTTCTTCTACACAAAAATCCTTAGCATGGTCTAAAATATAGACCGTAATCATATCCGTCAAATCATTTCGCTGAGAGAACTTATCATAGCGATTAAAGTTATTAGCAGATAATTCTTCGATACTTAAATCCGTCAATATCAAATCAATCTGACTTAAATAGAAAACAAATCGAGTTGGCTCAAAAGCTTTATTTAAATTATCTACCACTCGTCTAAGCTCAAGCTCTTTAATATCAATATCAGTGGAATCTTTTTGTACCAACGCAAATCGAAGCGGAAACCGCAGAAATGCTTCTTGTAAAATGGACGCTTTTATAGAATCATTTTGCATTCTTAAATGAATTAATTCTGCATTTTGTTGGTCAGCTTCAGTGTATTCACAATTCAAATTGCACCAATTCTTCGTTTCTTGTATTTGTGAAAACAAGACATTCTGCGGAAGAATAAGAAGGGCCAATAAATAAATTATAAGAAATAATTTTTGCATTTCAACGTACTTTAAAGGTTTTTTCATAAAAATGCTTAGCTCGTCATTTAAATAAAAAACACCTATTTAATTGTATTAGTTTAGCAAAGTTAAGACAATAGTTGAAGGCTACAAAAAATCATAATTATAAAACATCAGATATAAAATTCCATAATACAAAAACAATCCCTACCTTTACCACATTAGTAAATTCAATTAAAAAGCATGAAAAAGGTATTAAAAATCATAGGTTATATTTTAGTCACCTTACTAATAATTATTCTATTAACTTATGGCTTTTTTTACATCAAATGGAATACCACTAGCAGTGATAACCTTTCACAATTAGGCGATGCAGCCCCTATGCTAACCGTAAGTGGACACTCCTATCGAGACCTAAATAAGAATGGCCAATTAGATATTTACGAAGATAGTCGAGCGCCAATTCGAGAACGAGTAGAAGATTTATTAGCACAAATGACACTAGAGGAAAAAGCAGGAATGATGTTTATCACGATGATTGCAACAGGCAATGATGGAGAATTAATGGAAGTACCTAGTTTAACAGACCCTTTTTCCATGATGCTAAGTACCAATTCGACGATGGTCGTGCAGAAGAAAATGAATCATTTTAATTTGCTGATGACTCCCCCCCCAGATAAGTTAGTCCAATGGCATAATAATATCCAAAAAATAGCAGAACGAACTCGATTGGGCATTCCGATTACAATTGCCTCAGACCCTCGACATGGCACTAAGCAAAATGTAGGTGCAGGGATTGCGACAAAGGAGTTTTCACAATGGCCTTCACCTTTGGGTTTAGCTGCCATTGGCGATACTTCGGTTACAAGAGAATTTGGGGACATAGCTCGACAAGAATTAATGGCAACCGGCATCCGCATGACCTTATCCCCTATGGCAGATTTAGCCACCGAACCTCGCTGGTCTAGAACAGACGGAACATTTGGAGAAGATGCCTATCTAAGTGCCAAGCAAACAGAGGCTTACGTTTTAGGTTTTCAAAATGGCCTTGAATTAGGTCCTCAAAGTGTGGCTTGTATGACCAAACATTTTTCTGGGGGTGGTCCACAAAAGGATGGAGACGATGCCCACTTCGAGTATGGAGCCGACCAAGTTTATCCCGGTAACAATTTTGAGTATCACATTATTCCTTTTGAGGGAGCTTTTGCCGCTAATACGGCTCAAATTATGCCTTATTATGGTGTACCAGTAGGACAAACAAGCGAAGAAGTAGCTTTTGCTTTTAACAAAGAAATTATCACTGATTTACTTCGGGAGAAATACGGTTTTGATGGCGTAGTTTGTACGGATTGGGGAGTTATTTCAGATATGGTAATGAAACCAGCCTCTGCTTGGGGAGTGGAAGATTTAACTCATGCTGAACGAGTTGCCAAAGCCTTACAGGCAGGTTGTGATATGTTTGGAGGTGAGGAGCAACCAGAATTAGTAGTAGAAATAGTTAAAAATGGAATCATCAAAGAAACAGATATTGACGTATCTATCCGTAGAATCCTAAGAGATAAATTTAAGTTGGGGCTTTTTGACAATCCCTATTTGGCGGAAAATAGTGCTAAAAATGTAGGTAATTCCTCCTTTAGAGCGAAAGGCAGAGCTGCCCAAAGACGAGCTATCACCTTATTAAAAAACGAAGAGCAAATATTACCTTTGGCAACAGATGTTAAGGTATATGTGCAAGGGTTAGCTAAAAACGCAGCAAAACCATATGCCCAAGTAGTCGATTCACCTGCCGATGCAGACTTTATCATTTTAGGCTTAGATACCCCAAAAGGAAAACCCAAAAGCAGTGCTTTATTAGAAAATTTCTTTGAAGGTGGTCGATTACATTTTACAAAACAAGAAAAAGCAGATTTACTTGCGCTAATTGAGCAGAAACCTACCATTACGGTTTTAACGATTAGCCGTCCCCCAATTATACCAGCAATCAATGCTAAAAGTAAAGCGGTCATTGCAGATTTCTACTGTGAGCATGAAGTCATTTTTGAAATCATTTTTGGGAAGTATGCTCCACAAGGTAAATTACCATTGGAAATACCTTCTTCCATAGAAGCAGTAACTAATCAAAAAGAAGATATGCCTTATGATTCAAAAGACCCATTGTATCCTTTTGGGCATGGATTGTCTTATACTTCGCTTTTGGGTGAACAAATCAGTAAATAGACTATTATATCGGAGAGACCTATTGTCTCATAAGCTGATTGTAAAAGGCGTTCCCTTATAGAGAACGCTTTTTTTATTATAATTTTAAATACCAATTCACACCTAACCAAAAATTATTGGCACTACCACCATCAATAAAACTATCCACTCGATAATCCATAGCCAGCTCGATTTTGTTAGTATCTGTAATTAAGTATCCTAAAGTAGGTACAAGGCGAGCTTCTAAATCATATGCCCCTTCCGAAAATTTATTCAAATATTCATGAGTAATTTTAAAATAAAATTCGCGCGGGTCCACAAACAAACCATTCAAAGGAAACTCTGCCCCAATTCGGTATCGAAGTCGAACTTCTAAAGGGTCTTCTCCACCAAAAGTCTGGTCAGCAGCAATACGGTGGGCCATTCGAAAAGCATTTAAGTCTTGGACAAGCGTTAATTGTTCCATTACTCGATGGCGAGGTTTTTCCTCGGTCAAGCGTATCATATAACCACCTGCGATTTTGTTATTTAATCCCACTTTTTTGGCAGCAACCAGGGTAACATCTACTCGTTCGTGCTTAAATCTGTCTGTGATACCTTCCCCAAAAGTCCCTCTTCTAAGTCGTTGCCGACTTTCGATTTCACTATCTAATTTCCAGCCATTTTTTAGTTTTTTGCTTAAATTAAAGGAAGGTAAAGTTCCATATCGGTAGGTGCTTTGCGCAAATAGACAATTTGATAACAAAACAACTATTAATAGCATCCAAAATTGCCTCATCAATATTCTAAATTATCAGTGTTTCTTAATTCTATTGGTAATGATTCTATAAAATTTCCATCTTGAGAGAATAGGAATTCATATAATTTAACCTTACGATTTTTTCGACCTTTAACGACCATTTCATAGCTGATAGTGACGGCTTCATTGGGATTATCCGACGATATTGCTAGTTGAACTATCTCTGGTTTACCGACAAATTGTCTTTGTATTTTCTGAAAACTAAATTTATCAAACTCCTTCTCTAAGTATTGTCGGATAGCGCCCTGAGTTTGCGGTGCAATCTCCTTCCACCCAATCTTGATTTCGACATCTTCCAATACCCCCGTAGTATCAAATTCCACACTATAACAAGCGTTATTGATTTTAGTCTTCCCCTCTATACTTTTGCCTGTCTGACTAATTTCTTTATACCATTTAATCTTCTTGGTAGCACCCAATGAAGTAAGGTACTCCTTCGCAGTTAGCGGTACATCATTTGCATCAAGTCGATATTCTCGCTCAAATTTAGTTTGTGCTTGGAGCGAAATAGTCAAAAGTAGAAAAGAAAAAAACAGGAGTATCCTCCGTTTCATATTTTAGGTTTTGTATTTATTAAATCTAACGTTTCGCCGATACGTTCCAAAACTTTAGCTGCATCATTAAAAGCTTCCTCTATAGAATCGACGTTTTCTAAAATGGTATAAACCCCTTGTAATCCCAATTGTTCACTTATTCCTTTTTCCGCAGCGCCACATACCGCAATAACTGGTTTATCATACTTTTTTGCCAAGCCACAAACCCCGCTAATCACTTTTCCTTGTGCGGTCTGTGCATCCAATTTCCCTTCGCCAGTTATCACCAAATCACAATCTTTAATAGCTGCTTCCAATTGCGTAATAGCCATAAAAGTATCAATTCCAGCGACTAATTCTGCATTCAGAAAGGCAACTGCTCCGCCCCCTACTCCACCAGCTGCTCCAGCGCCTGCCATCGTCGAAATATCTGTGAGGCCTTCCGTTTTTAATAAGTTGGCTAAATTTTGTAAGCCTTCATCCAACATTTCCACTTCCTTAGGCGATGCCCCTTTTTGTGGTGCATAGACATAAGCTGCACCATTTTTTCCATAAAATGGATTATTGACATCACAAATAACTTTGAAGTTAACTTTTGCTTTTTTATAAAAAAGGAATTCCCCATCTAGTCGATTAATCGCTACTAAATTTTCCCCAGTTGGTACTAAAAGCTCCCCGTTTTTACCATAAAAAGACCAACCGAGTGCACTCGCAATCCCCATTCCACCATCATTGGTCGCACTGCCGCCTATAAACAAATAAATGGTAGTCGCCCCTTTTTGTATAGCATCCAAAATGAGTTCTCCCGTTCCAAAAGAGCTCGTTTCCATACAATTTCGCTCCTTTTCTTTTAACAAAGCTAAGCCCGAGGCAGCAGCCATTTCGATATAAGCCGTAGTGCCAGCCATCCGATAACTAGCGTCGATAGGGCGAAATAAGGGGTCTTCGACTTCAACCGTTATTGTTTTTAAATCAACATAGTGTGCTAAGACTTGTAGAGAACCATCGCCACCGTCTGCCATTGGGCGAGTAATTATTTCTAGGTTTGAATTGGCAGTTTTTAATCCTTTACTGAGCGAGGCACAAACTTCTTGTGCAGTTAGAGAGCCTTTAAATTTGTCGGGAGCGATTAGGATTTTCATAATAATTTCATACAGTTTTGAGAATAGAGAATAGAGAATAGAGAGTAGAGAGTAGAGAATAGAGAGCAGACCTGCCTGCCGGCAAAGGCAGGGAATAGAGACTTGATTCTAAGTATACCGAAATATTTTGGGCTTTAAAAGTTAAATATCCTGCTTTCGGATTAAGTATCTCTACTCTCTCATCTCTACTCTCTCATCTCTATTCTCTGTTCTAGTTTTTATCTTTTCAGCTCCTAATAAAGGTAAGTGTTTTAAATGGTGATAATTTAAAGCCATCGATATACAATGTTTGAGTGCTTCTACAGGTAGTTCATCCTCTAGCGTAAATAATAAAGCTCGATTATTTTCATAGGCAAAAGTATCCCCATAAATGGTTCTAAAAGTCTCTACTAATTTACTCGTGCATTTAAAATATAGAGCATATTGGTCAGGTTTTTTCTTTTTCCAATCCATTCTGATGGTACTCCCTTTCTTTGCCAAGTAACTTGGCTCCCCCCACTTTAAGGTTTCTTCTAGTGTGGTTACTTCGGGCAATTCTTCGGCAGTGCTTACCACCAATTGGCGCAAGGTTCTTAATTTCTCTTGGTATCCTTCCGGATAATTATCAAAAACTTCGGCTACTTTGGGGTTTATTTTTAGTTGTAGTTGACTCATTTTTAGTACTTTTAGCTTGACTTTTATAATGTTTGTAAATTATAAAAATATACTAAAAATGCCAAGCTATTTTCTTTTAAGAACAACTTTCTATCTACTCTAACCTACTAAAATTAATTTGTAGTTTTCGCCGCTGCGCAGCGAAAACTGAGGGAGTTTTGAAGGTGAACCGACTTTTTTGTAGGTTAGAGTACTTCCTATCCCAACCATATTCAAAAACTTGCCGTCTATATAAGAAAAAATAGCCATGAAAAAATTAAATCTCCTATTCTGTTTTCTAGTTTTTTTTAGTTGCAAAAAAGAACAAAACTTCGCTCCTTTCCCTACGTCCAGTCTTTTGTTATCGACTATTGAATATAGTACGAATAACCTAAATTGGACAGAGGACTATACCTACAATAGCGATAATCAACTCATCCAAGTGGAAGATTTTGGAAATGCTAAAAAAAGATATGAATTAAGTTACGACCAAGCGCAATTGGTAGAAATAAAGACCTACAACCTAACCAATAATCAATTAGTCCTTCGGGTTGAACTAGTCTATAACGAAGCAGCACAATTGGTTGAAACCCTAAACTATTCTATCTTCGAAGGGGAAGAATTTCTAAGCGTCTACGAATATGAATACAATGAAAATGGCTTTCCTAGTAAACAAACAAGCTATAATCAGCATAACCCTTCTTCTACGAGTGTTATCAATTATTTTTGGAAAAATGGAAATGTAGAAAAAACAGAAACATACTACGATGGAAACTTAGACCATGAATTTTTTTACAAATATGACGATGCTTTTAATTATACGAGCTTTCAACTCCATAATGTAAATCAATTTCTGACTTGGAATCAAAATAATATTACCCAATCTTCTTATAAAGACCATTCCGGCTTATTAGATACTTATTGTAATCCTTGTTCCACCGAATATGTCTATAATGCCTTGGATTATCCAACAGTCGTAAATTTTAATAGTTTAATTGCTCATCAATTGACTTATCAATAAATTCTATACAGGAATTCTTTGCTGCGATTTATTTCCAGTAGCTTTGCATTTTACGCTGATGCTACTAAATCAATTTATGTCTTTTAAAAATCTAGGATTACCCAATACTTTAGTTGCGGCATTAGCCGAACAGCAATACAAAAAAGCCTATCCAATACAAGCGAAGGCAATTCCTGCGATTTTAAAAGGGAAAAATGTATTAGGCATTGCCAAAACAGGTTCTGGAAAGACCGCCAGTTTTGTCTTACCCATTTTGACCAATTTGCAAGGTTATGGATTAAACAGGAATAGACACCCATCAGCATTAGTGGTTGTTCCAACTAGAGAATTGGCCCTACAGGTCAGCGAAGTTTTTAAGCAATTTAGCAAAGCATTATTTGACCCTGTCAAAACAATGGCAGTATATGGTGGCGTATCTATCAATCCACAAATGATGGGGATGAACGGGGTAAAAGTTTTAGTAGCTACTCCCGGTCGGTTATTAGATTTAGTCGATTCTAATGCGGTACATTTATCGGCTGTAGAAACCTTAGTTTTAGATGAGGCGGATAAAATGTTGAATCTAGGTTTTAAGGAAGAAATGAATCGAATCATCGGACTTTTACCTAAAAAGCGGCAAAATCTATTATTTTCTGCCACCTTAAGTCCAGATTTAGATAGTTTGTCTACTATTTTGATGAAAGACCCAGTCGTCATTAAAATTGAAGCCGAAAAAACTACAGACATCAGTCAAATTCAACAATCCAGCTATTTAATCCCAGAAGAAAAAAAAGGGCCTTTACTTCGATATTTAATCAAAACCAAAGCAATAACACAAGTTCTAGTTTTCACCTCTTCTGGTTATAAAGCAGATAATGTAGCCAACAAACTACGCAAAAATGGCATCAAAGCCTCCGCCATTCACGGCAAGAAAAGTCAATCTGCTAGAAATAATGCCTTGAATCAATTCAAAGCAGGAACGCTCCCAGTATTAGTCGCCACCGATTTATTATCAAGAGGTATTGACATCAATGAATTGCCCTATGTCATCAATTACGAATTGCCTCGCTCCCCCAAAGATTATATCCACCGAATAGGTAGAACAGGTCGAGCAGAAGCATCAGGCATGGCGATTTCCTTTGTCAGTCCCGAAAGTCTTCCGCATTTCAAGGTGATTCTCAAAAAGAGTAAGCTCTATGTGGATTTGATAGATAGTGCAACGCTTGATTTAAAAGGGTATTGAGGTTAGGATTAAACCTAGTTGAGTTTCATCTTGTTTTCTTAAAAAACTTTCAGCATGAAATATATTGAAAAATCAGTACTCGACGAAGCCTATACTTATGGCACTTACCGCCAATTAATAGATGATTTATTTGCCCAAAATAAAACGACGGGAGAGGACCATAGCGAGGCAATGCTCAACTACACCAAATTGAATCTATCCAGAATGAAGCGATTGGATAGAAAAAGTAGATTGACGGAAGCGACCATCGACCAATTAGATAAAATCGAACGTCCCATCACTTGGTTGGTCATTACAGAAGGTTGGTGTGGAGATGCAGCACAGATTGTCCCAGTCTTGAACCACATGGCATTGGATAACGAAAATATCACCTTGCGCTTTATTCTTCGAGATAAAAATGAAGCAGTTATAGATGCTTTTTTGACGAACAATGCTCGGTCAATTCCTAAAATTATTGTGCTAGACACAGAGACGAGAGCTGTCTTAAGCTCATGGGGTCCTCGACCTACTGAGGTCCAAAAAATGGTAATGGATGCCAAAGCAGAAGGTTTAGCGACGGATGACTTAGATTTGCGACAACAGATTTCTGCGAACGCAGCGGAGCAATTGCATTTGTGGTATGCGAGAGATAAGACGAAGGCGATTCAAAAGGAGTTTTTGGCGGCTATATTGATTGAATGATTGTAAGATTGTGTCGCTTCGCTAATTGCAGTCATTACAATCTCACAATCATTCAATCTTACAATCATTTCTTAGCACTCAATAAGTCATAATCCAAGAAATAAATCACTTTCAGAGACAAACTATTCGTTTGAGGGGCATCCCATAAATTATTAAGGTTGTCACCAAAATTAATACTTGCCAATTCATCACTATTAAAGATGCTATTTTTCCAAACAATAAAAATATCACTACCCGGTGCAAACCGCCAACGATACACCATATCAATCGTGAAAGCATTAAAATTATTATCGTGATTGCCTGTATAGTCGGAATCCCCTAAAGTCCCATCTTGATTCAACGAATAAAAATCATAGTCTTCGTATTGAACCCTTGACCAGTAGTGGCGCATCCTAAAGGTAAGTGCCATATTTGGGTTAAAATTATAATTGGTATTAAATAAATTTATCAAGGTCTTTCGGTCTCTGATGCCCAAAATGACATCTTGTTCATTTAATCCAATTTTATTGACAAATCCGACATCATTATGTTGAGTATTATTGGTTACTTCCAAGCTAAAATTCAATTTATCATTGACTCGATATCGAGGTTCGATACCTAAAAAGATTCGATTTCTACCTTCCTCATCAAATTTTCTAAAATTACCATAAAAACCAAATGCTAGTTTCTTTCGCTCATCGGACCAAATATTCCAACCGAGTGTGCCAAACTTCGGCATTTTATAAAAACGACCGGGCGTTCTAGGTTCAAAATAATCATTCGAGGTCACAGGTTGGTGATAAGTATACATATTAAATCGCCAGAATTTTTTAGTCTGTGCGTAAGCCCAAAAATTCATCCCAAAACTGGTATATACATTCGGTTCATACAATCTGCCATATTCCATGTATCCTCCAACGCCCGCAAAATTGAAAATACTAAAGGGTTTATTATGATTAAATTCTACATAAGTCTCAAAAGAACGTTCATTATTATTACTCAAAAATCCTAAATCGTTCGGGTCATAGGTATCACTTTCTTCGTTATAAAATAGGCCAGCTGCTATTTTTCCATTGGTTTTTCGCAAACCAAGAGACATCCTGTGTCCTAAGTCTGTTTCCTCTCCAAAATATTTTTGACTTAATGCACCACTTCCACTAATACTGTAGGAGTTATCTTTATTTTTTAATTCAAATTGTCCACCTGTTACGTTCGCATCATAAGCTTCTCCAAATCTTGTCACATTCGTATTAATAAGGGTGGCATATGAATTATTTTTTAGATTTTGGTCAAAAACCGTTACGTTATAGTTGGTCAAAGGACTGGTTTCATAAGACCGTTCTTCTCCAGTCTCCCTATCTCGAATAGTTGCCTGAGTACTAGCAGAAATTGCATTAAAAACACCTATACCAAGTCCTTTAGTGGTTCTTCCAGAAACTTTAGTGGCATTAATTAATTGTGTTTGGTTAGGGTTATTGACAATTTCTTCCGTTTCGCCAAGTTGACCTTCCACCTCCCAAAAATTGAGTGGTCGCCCTCCTACCCTTCTAGAATAAAACAAGCCACCTTTATTAAACAATTCTAATCCTTCTGTGAAAAATTGGCGATTTTCATCAAATCGGACCTCAAAAGGAGAAAGATTTAAAACTTGATTATCGGACCTCGCTTGTCCAAAATCAGGAATCAAGGTCATATCTAAAGTGAACGCATCATTGATACCATATTTAACGTCCATTCCAGCATTAAAAGACCGTCCCCAAGAAGTAGAAGGAGTAGCATTTTTGTCTGTATAATTTTCCCCATAGACCGCTACGAAAGGCGTTGCAGATAATCGAAAAGGAGATTTGATATTAGAAATATTAGAGATTTCGCCAAATTGATTTAAGAAACCATTTTGGTTTGGGTCAATTTTACTCCAAAAATTTTTCTCTTGATAGCGTTGAATCAATCGACCAAAATTAAGCCCCCAAACTTGTTCTTCTTGATTAGGAAATCGAATAGCGGAATAAGGAATACGCATCTCAACGACCCAACCTTCTGCATTTTTTTTGACCGCACTTTTCCAAACGGCATCCCAATTTTCGTCTTCTCCAAAAATAGAATACTTAGCATCAAATTGTGCACCAGCAGCAGTGACAATAAAACTAACCCCATTGATTCCGCCTTTGTAAGGGTCTAAAAATAGCCCAAACCAATCACTATTTCCAATTTCATCTCTTTGGGTGACTTGCTGCAAAATACTATCAGGAGCAGTGTCGTACATCATGACCCCGACATATAAGGCAGCGTTATCGTACATCACTTTAATTTCAGTTCGGTGAGTAGGTTTTCCACCAGCTACAGGTTGTAGCTGAACAAAATCGGAAGCGTTTGGCGCGCTCTGCCAGTCCATTTCATTGAGTTCCCCATCAATTTTAGGGGCCTTTTCGGTACGGTAAGCTTTTGTCTGTTTTTTGTTTAAATTTAATTCTTGGGTGTGGGCAATAGTTAAAAAAGTTACTATTGTGACCAAGCAAAGCAAAATCTTTTTCATCGGGTGATCTCTTTTATTTTAGGGTGTCGGCTTCCCTGTTTTGAAAATTAGGCGTTCTGACATTATACTATGAATTTATACGGATATTGTTTCATCTGTGGAGAATGACAGGGTTATTTAGAATTAGTTGCATGTGTTGGCGCTTTTCGCCTTGTCTAGGAAAAAAATATTTCCTCAAAATGACCACTTTATTAATTTATTTTGCCTTAATAAAAAGCTTTTCTAATTCCAATAAATACTAAAACCATTAAGGAGTAGACAATAAAAAATGGAATAATTAAATGAATTTGGTGGAGGGTCAATAAAATACCAATAAGTAATAATTGGAAACCTAAACCAAAAGTAGAAATAGAGGTCATTAACCAGCGAGGAATCCCCTTTGATTTAGAAGCAGAATGGTCTAAAGCATAAATAATTCGGTCAAATATGCCGTATAAAAAAAGGTAGGTACGATATAAAAAAGTAACCGTTTTTTGGTTTTCGCCGTTCATTGCAATAGGCGTTTCAGTTTCAAAAACACGACTAGTGGTGTCCCCTTTAAAAATATTTCTGAGGATGACGTAATAATAATTATAGAGCGTTCCCTGTAATTGCAAACCAAAAAAAGCAAGTAGAATCAAAAAAATAGAACTATTGGTCATATAGCCTATTGTCAATAAAATCAATAGATTAAGGATGATATCAAAAACAGAATCTAAATATCGACCAGTATAAGAAGGTTTATTTCTAATTCGAGCTAATTCCCCGTCCGCTGCATCTAGAATAGATTTGAAAACAAAAAGTAGCGCTGCTAATAAATAGTAGTGGTGATACATGGCTAAAATGCCCAACAAACCAGTGAACATAAAACAAAAAGTCACATGAACAGGTGTGAAGGAGGTTTCTTTTAATGAAGCGGCAATGAATCTGGCAATCGGTCTTCCATAATCGGATAAATCAAGAAAGCGATACTGTTCTGGTAACTTTGACATTTTCCAGGATTTGTCAAAATATTTAAGTACCAATATAGGTATAGATAAGCGTGTTAAATAATCATTATTTTGACAAGACAAAATTACAATAAAGATTATAAGGAGAAGCTATTTATTCTTAATATTTTGTAGCCCTTTACAAAATCGATTCGTTAATAAGAAAAAAGCATAATTTAAATCATCAACGATGCCAGCTGTAAAACACATAAACGGCATGCATTCCAAACATTCTCTTAATGTATGGTTCTAATGGATAAAGGAAATCTAAGATGAATTCGTGCGGCATTTTATGCTATTTTATTTTGATAGACGGTCAATCAATCAATCAATCAATCAATCAATCAATCAATCAATCAATCAATCAATCAATCAATCAATCAATCAATCAATCAATCCTTTTTTCATCAACTCATCAAAAATCAATTGGTCAACAGGAGAAATTTTATCTCTATCATTATTGGTCAACCATGCTACTTCTGCGATTTCTGCGGCAGCAGTAATAGTTCCGTGATAATCAGCAAGATAACATTGCATTAAGACTTGAATTCCTTCGGCATGACTATCAGCTTGTGCTTGAAAGTTACCAAAAAAATGAATGGTAGTAGGTAGCAAATCAACCGTCAATTCTTCTTTTATTTCTCTAATTAAAGCCACTTCATCGCTTTCTCCTTCTTCTCTCTTTCCTCCTGGGATATAGAATTTAGTTTTTCCTTTGCTTCGAGTACTTAATATTTTTTTATTTTGCAGGTGAATCCATGCTAGTTTGTCAATAATTTTCATGGTAAGCAATTTTAAAAATTAGGAAGGATTACAAAAATAGGGATTACTTTCAAAAGGTCTGTGACTTCTGACCTCTTTTTCTAAAATCGCAAAAGACTTAGGAATGAGGCTTATTTTTTGTAACGGATATGACCAATTAGCGTAACTTAGTAAAAGGTGTTTTAGGAATGGTGAAATAATAAACTTACATTCTTCTACTTGTTCTTTTTCCTTAATGAAATAGGGCGAACGAAAAGTCAAAATCGTAATATATAAACCTTTGAAAAAATGGGAGTCGATGTTTGAAGATTGCATCTTCAAACCAATATTTCATGTCGATAGCAATAGACATCAATTTTTATCAGTCGATTACATATTATAAAAACGACTTTTCGTACTCTACCCTACTAAAATCGTAATTACCGCCCTTCGCCGCTGCGCGGCGAAAACTGCAAATTAATTTTAGTAGGGTAAAGTAGACTTTTCGTTCGCCCTATTAATGAAAAAGAAAATATTACTTTTACGTCATATTTGAATAATTAATAAAAGAATAGGTTGCCTAAAGGTCAACACCTCGGCAAGAGGTATCAAAATTTTGTAATTTTTTACCGTATAACTTGCCAAATCTCTATTCTTTCCCTAAAATGCCTTCCTAATCATAAAATAAAACCAAAAAAAAGTATCATGTCAACCACCACATCAGAAATCATAGAAAAAAGTGCTAAAACCGACCGCTTCGAAGCACCAGATTATTACCAATTAGACGAATTATTAACGGAAGAACATTTATTAGTTCGTTCTGCTGTTCGTGATTTTGTCAAGCAAGAAGTTTCCCCCATTATCGAAGCCTATGCGGAAGCAGGAAAATGCCCTGTTCATTTGTTCAAGCAAATGGGAGAGTTGGGTGCATTAGGACCGAGTTTGCCAGAAAAATATGGTTGTGGCGGCATGGATGAAATCGCCTATGGTATCATTATGCAAGAATTGGAAAGGGGCGACAGTGGCATCCGTTCGATGGCATCCGTACAAGGGTCTTTGGTCATGTATCCAATTTACAAATATGGCTCGGAGGAACAACGTATGAAATATTTACCAAAATTAGCCAAAGGGGAAATGATTGGCTGTTTTGGTTTGACAGAACCTGACCATGGGTCTGACCCAGGCTCGATGTTGACCACCTTGAGAGAAGATGGAGAAGGTGGCTATATCTTAAATGGGGCAAAAATGTGGATTACCAATTCCCCTATCGCAGACATCGCCGTCGTATGGGGAAGAGTAGAAAATGGACCGATTAAAGGCGTGATTGTAGAAAAAGGTATGAAAGGCTTTTCTGCCCCTGTCATCAAAGGAAAATGGTCTTTGCGTGCTTCTATCACTGGCGAATTAGTTTTTGAAAATGTACGCATTCCAAAAGAAAATGTCTTGCCAAATGTCCAAGGATTGAAAGGACCATTGGGCTGTTTGTCCAAAGCGAGATATGGCATTTCTTGGGGCGCTATTGGTGCTGCTATGGATTGTTATGATTCTGCACTTAGATATTCCAAAGAAAGAATTCAGTTCAAAAAGCCGATTGCTCAATTTCAATTGACACAAAAGAAATTGGCGGAAATGATTACTGAAATCACCAAAGCACAATTATTATCTTGGCGACTAGGCACCTTAGCCAACAAAGGCAAAGCAACCCCTGCCCAAATCTCTATGGCAAAAAGAAATAATGTAGAAATGGCAATAAACATTGCCAGAGAAGCCCGACAAATTCACGGAGGAATGGGTATCACCGGCGAATATCCAATGATGCGCCACAGTATGAATTTGGAATCTGTGATTACTTATGAAGGGACACATGATATTCATCTGTTGATTACAGGAATGGATATTACGGGGTTGAATGCGTTTAAGTAATTTTTAGATTAGAGAATAGAGAGTAGAGAATAGAGAATAGAGACTTTTCTTGTCTCAAATCGTTACCGACTATTCTTCAGAAAAGTTTTTCTAGTATTAAAGAGACCCTTTTTTCATCAGAGGCAGTCTCTAATCTCTCAATGAAATGGTCTCTAATCTCTATTCTTAAAAAATAAAATATGGCACAAGTAGCAACACCAGTTATCCAATATAAAAAAGGCAGATTATCTAAAAAGAAATTAATCGAACTCTATGATGGGTTGGTTAAACCTAGAATGATAGAGGAAAAGATGTTGCTTTTATTGCGACAGGGCAAAATCAGTAAATGGTTTTCAGGCATAGGTCAGGAAGCTATTGCCGTGGGTGTTGGAATGGCATTAGAAAGTGATGAGATTATTTTTCCGATGCATCGGAATCTAGGTATTTTTACGAGTCGAAATTTACCATTAGCTCGCTTATTTGCCCAATGGCAAGGCAAAGTATCAGGTTTCACCAAAGGTAGAGACCGTTCCTTTCACTTTGGCACTTTGGAATATGCAACTGTAGGGATGATTTCTCATTTAGGTCCACAATTATCTTTGGCTGCAGGGGTTGGTTTAGCGCATAAGTTAAAAGGAGACAACAAAGTCAGTTTAGCGTTTACAGGTGAAGGCGGAACGAGCGAAGGGGAATTCCACGAAGCATTGAACGTTGCTGCTGTTTGGCAATTACCCGTTATATTTTTGGTAGAAAACAATGGCTACGGTTTATCAACGCCGACGAGCGAGCAGTATAACTGTGCGCATATCTCCGACAAGGGCATTGGCTATGGGATGAAGTCGCTTCGAATTGATGGAAATAACATCATCGAAGTGTATCAAACTATTAGCAAGTTAGCCAAAGAGTTACGTGCCAATCCAGAACCAGTTTTATTAGAATGTGTCACTTTCCGACAAAGAGGTCATGAGGAAGCGAGTGGGGTAAAATACGTACCAAAAGATTTAATGGCTTATTGGAAAGAAAGAGACCCCGTTCATAATTTTGAGCAATATTTACTAGGTGAAGGGATTATTGACGAAGCACATATTGAAAAATTAAAAGCAGGTATCAAAGCAGAAATAAATGAAGCGATTGATATTGCTTTTTCAGAAGATGTACCGACTGCCAATGTTCAAAATGAATTAGCAGATTTATACAAAGCACACGATACCACTCCTATTCTACCAGCTACTTCCGAAACCAAAGAAATTAGATTCATCGATGCCATCACAGAAGCATTGGAAATGGGCATGGACCGTTATGATGATTTAGTTTTAATGGGACAAGATATTGCTGATTATGGCGGTGTATTTAAAATAACCAATGGTTTTTTAGAAAAATATGGAGCTGGACGAGTAAGAAATACGCCTATTTGTGAAAGCGCAATTATCGGTGTTGGTTTAGGATTGAGTCTAAAAGGGATGAAGGCGATGGTCGAGATGCAATTTGCCGATTTTGTCTCTTGTGGCTTTAATCAGATTGTCAATAATTTGGCGAAATTGCACTATCGTTGGGGTGCGAATGCCGATGTTGTAGTTCGTATGCCTTGTGGTGGAAGTGTCGGCGCAGGTCCTTTTCACTCTCAGACCAACGAAGCTTGGTTTTTCAAAACGCCAGGTTTAAAAATAGTGTATCCTTCCAATCCTGCGGATGCCAAAGGTTTATTATTGGCAAGTCTCGCAGACCCCAATCCTGTCTTATTCTTTGAACATAAAGCTTTGTACCGAAGTTTGACAGGCGAAGTACCTACCGATTATTATACCCTCGAAATAGGAAAAGCAAATTTAGTTCAAACAGGCACCCAAGCCTCTATTATCACTTATGGACTAGGTGTCAAATGGGCAACCGAAGTAGCCGAAAAATTAAATCTTTCCATCGACATTTTAGATTTAAGAAGTCTCGCTCCTTTAGATTACGAGGCTATTGAAGCGACCGTCAAAAAGACCAATCGGGTTATTTTATTGCACGAAGACACTTTATTGGGTGGCATCGGTGCAGAACTTGCCGCTTATATTGCACAGCACTTATTTAAGCATCTGGATGCGCCTGTCATGCGGGTGGCGAGTATGGATACCCCTATTCCATTTGCGAAGTCTTTGGAGAAGCAGTTTTTGCCAGTGGAAAGATTGGAAAAGGCTTTGGAGGAATTGGTGGCGTATTAAAAAGGTAGGTCTATATTTGAGCTAATTAGGTTAAAAACCTAGAAAATATTGATTTGAAACTGAAAGGCCGTTAAAGGGTTTTCTTATAAAAATGGAATATCTGAGCAAATGTTGATTTTCTGGGACATTCCCGAAATAAATTCGGGACAGGCAGAGTCCCAGAAAATCAAAAAAGGGTTTTAAAGGGTGAGCTAAGTATTTTTATAAGAAAACCCT
>CALLVC010000379.1 GCA_938010785.1 uncultured Saprospiraceae bacterium | reverse complement strand
CGGGAGCAAAATTTGTAAAAGGGGATTAAAGGGTGAGCTAAAAATGGATTTTCATAGAAAATCCATTTTTAGCTCACCCTTTAAAACCCTTTTTTGATTTGCTGGGACTCTGCCTGTCCCGAATTTATTTCGGGAATGTCCAAGTAAATCAACATTTGCTCGGATGTTCCATTTTTATAAGAAAGCCCTTTTGGATAGTATCAAAATGACTTCGTAATGAAAAAAATTATTTTCTTGCTCTTTAGTATTTCTATTTGTTTGGCTTGTGAATCCAATAAACAGCCAAAAGCGTTTACGGGCGACCGCCAATTTCAAACCACAGACCCTTCTCGATTATATTTTAAAAACATTAGAAGCATAGCCTATTACCGAACGAGAAAACCTCATTCAGACATAGACATCTATCAAGTACGAAAATTTTCTAGGACAGATAAACGCCCCATTATTTATCCACAGATATTAGATAATTGGTTGGACAATGAAGCTTATATTTTTCTAGAAAAGAATGCTTTTCCAAAATTTGCTTCGCCTTTGACAATAAAGGCAGAAAGCGATTCGCTATCAACAACTTTTGAAATAGATATTTTTAACAAAAAGAATCAGTATGAATTTGCGTCAAGCATCTTTAATGCACTAAGTAATGGGCAGGAATTAAGTGTGAAAACTAAGGAAGCGTCATTTGTTCCAATTTTTCAAAATTATCAGGACAAATCTAATTTCATGATGACGATGCGAGATTATTATGGACTGATTGAATTGGACCGAAAATAAGTGGAAGGAATGAGGCAAGGAGTATTAAAATTGCATGGATTGTCTCCAATTTCCTTTAAGCGTAGATTTAGCTTTATTGATTTCCAAATGTCTTAAAAATTTTTTTCTAGGTATTTCTTTTGCCCCCAAACTGCCGAGATATTTTGTTTTTTGTTGGCAATCAATTAAATCAAAATCTAGTGTTATTAATTTTCTAACTAAGGAAATAAAGCCAAATTTTGAGGCATTACTAACTTTCGAAAACATGGATTCTCCAAAGAAAACTTTTCCTAGAGCAACGCCATAAAGTCCACCAACTAAGTCTTTATCTTTCCATACTTCTACAGAATGTGCATAGCCTGCTTGATGTAAATTCACATAGCCTTCAACCATGCTTTCGGTTATCCAGGTGCCCCCTCCTTGCCCTTCTCTTTTTGCTTGTTGGCAATTTCTCATTACGGTCTCAAATTCTTGGTCAACAGTTACCTGAAATTTTTTTTGATTAAAATAGGGACGCATACTTTTAGACACTTTGAGTTCGGCAGGGTAGAGCACAAATCGAGGGTCGGGAGACCACCAAATAAAAGGGTCATTATTATTAAACCACGGAAAAATACCATTTCCATAAGCAGATAGTAATCTTTCTACGGATAAATCTCCGCCAAGTGCAATGATACCGTCCTCATTGGCTAGGTCGGCAGGAGGGAAAGAAACGTCGTCTTTGTCAAGCCAATAAACAGGCATAATTGAATTAGTTGGTGTTATTTAATGATGGCTACTTCTTCTACTTGTAAAACTTCTTTTTGTGCTGTTGCGTGATGTACAAAAGCCACCACTTTACAATTTTTAGCAACCCATTCATTAGGCAAAGTAAAGGAATAAATATCAGAATTGGATTGATTAGCGACCAAGGCATCAGAAATTGGGTCACCCAAAGTATTGGTAATCATTGTCCGAAAAACATGGGTTTGAGCGTATTCATCCACTATTCCATCAGGTGTTAATTGCACATCTACTATATCATCTTCAGTGATAAGTATACTTAAATTTAAATCATCTGAAATGTTTTGAGTAGGTGTGATACCTACAGAAACATTTAGAATTCTATTAGTAGTATTATAGGTTGTTTCTAAGTCTAGCGACATAATCGCAGCTTCCTCTAATTCTTGTCCCACAAAGCCCCCCCAAGTAGCAAAAGCTTCGATTTGTAAATCTGCTTCTCCTGAAAATAATTTTCGATTAATCACACCGGAAGGAAACCCGATTGGTTGGTCTAAAAATTCTATAATTACATCTCCTTGTTCTGTCCGATAATCGTTTTTACTTTGATTATAGGGTCTAGAGAAAAAACCAGCATGGTAGGAAACCGCTATAAAGTTTTCTCCAAAAAGGTTTTCTGATTGCAGGTTGTCAATTTCTAGTTTTGCTTGTGGACAGTTGACACATCGGACTCCTGTAAATTCTTCCATCAACACTTTTTTTACAATTATTTCTGGATTAGGAGGGATGACGGTACTACCATCACAACTTAGACATGGAATAATCGGCTTATTCTCGGTACAAGCGACTAGCGTTAAGACCAAAAAAAAGAGGACTAAATATTTTATATTTCGAATTATCATGCGGTCGGATTTTAAGAAGTAGAAAATGAATTACAGAGAGACTTAAAATGTAGAATTAGCAGTAAATCTAAACCCACTAAATGCAGGTTCTAATCGACAAATTCCACCCGAACAAACGACTCCTTCTACTTGCTTAACATAGCTTACGGAAAAACGGTTTGATTTAATGGTATAAAAAAGGTCAAGTCGTGGATAATGTATTTTATCTGTCATCTTCGGGTCACTATTATACATATCAGAGATTGTAAAGGTCCATTTTGGGGCAACTGCGTATTCTACTAAACCAAATATCCAACTACCAAAGTCTTGCTCCGTATTCATGTATTGTAACTCAAAGCGAAGGCTTTTTTTACGGTCAATTTTATATAAAAAATCTACAAACGGAATAAAGGTTTTGACGAGTGGTACACCTGGTTTAGTTTCGAAAATTTCTTGATTGTATTGTTGGAATTGTAGGCCACCAGTTAAAACCCACTTACGTTTTTGCTTAATTTGAATTTCTGAATAGGCTTCTCGATATAATAATTTATCGTCTAAGTCTGTGATGTTAGAAAAATTTAATTCTATTCCAACATTCTTTTTGGGTCGAAATTTCAAATCAATTTTCACGGCCTGTTCTCCTAATTCTTGGATGGCCGGCGTGTATCTACTTGTCAAACGATAAGTATTAAACCTAGCCATAGGCGGTAAAAAATTAATCATACCTCGATTCAAAGAGACAAAAGGGTTGGTTCTAAAAGAGAAGTTTTCTGTTCGTTTTCCTTCTACTGTTAAACCAAAACCTTTTCCAGCAATACTGATAGAAGAGTAGTAAACGGACCCTTTTTCATTGACCAGCTTACCCAAAGAAGTACTTCCATCTCGATTTGTTTTAGTGGCAAAAGGATTAAATAAAACATCTTCTGTTTTCCAAGCTGCTTCTGCGTACCAGCTCACATTTCCAACAGTCAAGGTATTATAAATCGTCAGGGCATTGGTATTGAAACTAGGCGCGATACTATCGGTAACCGAAAAAGTAGAAACGGTACTTACGATTCGTTGCATGGTCGCATCATCATAAGTTCTATTAACCACACCAATACCAGGTGATAAGGACCAATTCGCTTCGTCTTCTGAAATATAGCCATCGATATTTAAGGCTTTGAGGTTGGGCGAAAAAACATCAAACAGTTGTTTTTGCCGACCAGTCAACGCTTTAATTTCCCAATTTTCTCCTAAGTCATAACCAAGTCGCACACCATAAAGTGCATTATCAATGAGTAGTGGTCGTTCTTCGTAAGCTCGAAAAATAATACCACTACCAATTTGGTCATACAAATAGCCACCTGCCAAGCTAAACTTATCAATTTTCTTTTTGATGTACCATCGACCAATACCTTCCGCAGTATAGGAACTTTGAGGGTTCAACAAATTAGAATTGTTGAATAAGTCAAAGCGTAGACCTACATCAAAACCGCTGTAATTATAGTTTAAATTCAACCATGCATCTGCACCATACAATTGGTGGTCGTATTGAGGTGTATTCGTTGCACCAATAGTAGAATCTCTGATAAAGAAATTAGCGTTGGCTTGAAAACTACCAGAAAGCGTCCCTTTTTCATTTTGAGCCAATAGAGATAGGCCGCTAATGAAAGTGATTAAAAAAATAAGAGGGAGTTGTTTCATAAAGCATGGTGTTCTTACGGAAGAATGAATAAGAGGGTAGAAGTCAGACCGCAGAAAGTCAGACTTCTATAGAGCGTCAGATAAAAAAGTAATAAATATCCGTGTTCCTTCACTAATCCGTGGTATTGATTACTACCACGGATTAGTGAAGGAACACAGATATTAGTTGATATTAAATTACAATAATATTTTTTGTAATATCAATTTT
>CALLVC010000378.1 GCA_938010785.1 uncultured Saprospiraceae bacterium | reverse complement strand
GTTAAAAAATATCTTTATCTAGTGGTAAGTTGTGAATGGTAAGTGATAAATCTAGTATTGACATATAACTCACCAACTCACTACTTACAACTATTGATTCGTTTTTTCATCCTGTGCCACCCAACCGTCTAATAAATTGATAATTCGGCCACCATACTGAGCATTCTTTTCAGAGTGGGTCACTTGCACAATCGTTACGCCATCTTCTTTATTTAATTTTTTAAATAATTCCATAATTTCTTCCCCCTGTTTGGTGTGCAAATTACCAGTAGGTTCATCCGCTAGAATCAATTTTGGTTTGCTGATAATCGCTCTGGCAATACCAACTAATTGTTGTTGACCACCAGATAATTGATTAGGAAACAAGTCTTTTTTAGCGACCATATTAAAACGGTCTAAGACTTCTGCGACCATGCTTTGACGGTCTTTAGATTTTACTTTTCGGTATAAAAGGGGCGTTTCGATGTTTTCATAAACCGTCAATTCGTCAATCAAGTGATAGGCTTGGAAAACAAAGCCCATGTAATGTTTATGAATATCGTTTCGCTTTCTTTCTCTCAATTTATGGACTGGCTCGTCGAAGAAGTAATACTCCCCATCAGTAGGTTCTTCTAGCATCCCGAGGATGTTGAGTAGGGTAGACTTTCCTGCGCCACTCGGTCCCATGATGGTCACGAACTCTCCTTCTTCGATGGTTAAGTCAATATTTTTCAGGATATACGTTTTACTTAAACCACTTCGGAAGTATTTCTCAATGTTTTTTAGTTGAATCATTTAAAATAGTTATGAGTGATGAGCTATGAGTGATGAATTAGGAGTGCCAGATTTATAAATCATCACTCATAACTCATCACTAAATTTATTCGTTTTTTAGTGTTTCCGCAGGATTAGTTTGCATAACGGAATATAATTTTCCGCCAATGGTTAAAGCACCAATGGTACAAATGCCAATCATAGATAAAACAATAGCCATGGTACTTACTCCTTGATTCACCGCAAAGGCTTGTTCTAATAAAATTTGGGCAAACCATGCACCTAATAATCCACCTAAAACACTTCCAATCCCAAAAATTAAGATATAATGTTTGTTAACGATATAAGTAATATTTTCAGGTGTTGCCCCTAGGATTCTTCGGACCGCAATTTCTTTAGCTCTTTTTAAGACATTCAAGGAGACTAGAGAAAATAGCCCGGTTGCAGCTAAAATAATCGAAAGAATGGCTAAAAATAAATACGACCAAGCTATGTTTTGGCTGATGATTAAGCCATTAGCCGTTACCTTATCTTGATAAAAACTTTCAAAAGGGCGTAGCGGGAAGGTCGCTTTCCAAGCTTCTTCTAAATAAGCATTGGTGGCTAATAATTTATCTTTATTGACTTTAACTTTTAGGGTTCTATATTGCTCTGGTTTGTTAAGGCGGAAAACATTGGGCGATTGGTTGCCGACCATAGCAGACTGATAGAAATCTCCAACTACTCCAATTATGTTTTGTTGTTCGCCAAATATCTCAATTTGTTTATCTAATCCCGTTGTCCATTGTTGGTCTTTGATAAATTTTCGATTGACCAAAACTGCATTGGTATAATCTGTCGCTAGTTTTTCATCAAAAGTTCGTCCCTCTAATATATTTAAGCCCATTACCTCAAAGAAATTTTCTCCTACATTTTGAACTTGTGTCCAGCGATTTTCTTCTCGTTTGCCCAGTGGATACCAATGTTCTCCAAAACCTAAATTATTCCTTGACCCTGTTACCCCTTGAATATCAGGATTTTGTAGAACAACATTTTTGAAGGTGGTATAAGCATCTTTTCCATTCAATTTAACATTGATGATTTCTTTCGTATTATATCCTAAGTCAAAATTCTCTAGATATTCCCCATTTTGAGCAAAAGCAATTCCTCCGATTATCGTCATTATGGAAATCGCTACTTGAAAACCTAAGAGTGAACGAACAAACCAATTATCACCACCAAACTTAGTGCTTCCTCTAAAGATGTGCGTGGGCTTAAACGAACTGATATAAAAGGCGGGATAAGCACCAGCAAGCAGCGTTACTAACAAAATTGTTCCGCCTAAAAATAGTAATAAGTCTGGATTCCCTAAATAATCAATGGTCAATTCTATATTGGCGATTCCCCACATTTGATTAAAAATAGGCACAAAATATTCTGTCGCAATAATCGCTACTCCTGTGGCTAAGATGCAGATAACTAAAGATTCGCCAAGCAATTGCAACATCAACTGTGTTCTACCGCTACCCATTACTTTTCTTACCCCCATTTCTTTTAATCGTTTATTAGAAAAAGAAACGGTCGTATTCGTAAAATTCAAACAAGCATTTAATAAAATCATCAATGCCATTGCCCATAGTCCCCAATAAAAAACAGGTGGTAAACTTCGACTTATCCAATTATTATTTACGTCTTCTCCTTCTATATACACTTCTTTCATTGGTTGTAATAAAAACTTAACGGCGCTATTACCATTTCCTTCATTATAAATGGTTATATAATTCTGTAATTGCTGCGTAATTGCCTCCTTTTCGGTTGGGTTCTCTAACTGGAGAAAGGTCGCAGACATGTGGTTTGTCCAATTTATTAAGGTATCTGGTCTTGGGCCCCATTCCACAAAGGCGATATTCGTCAATACATCAAATTGTAAACTAGAAATTTTTGGTGGGTCTTTTAAAATACCTCCTACAATAAATTCTTTATGTCCTCCTTGTCCAGGATTCACAATAATGGTCTGCTGTAATGCGGATGCTTCCCCAAAATATTTTTTTGCCGCCGTTTCCGTAATTAATACCTGAGAAGGGTCATTAATGGCACTTTTTTCTCCTGCTAGGATTGGAAAATTAAAAATATCCAAAAAATTGGGGTCTATAATGGCAATTTCCTGATTAAAGACTTCTGGACCTGATTGAATAATCACTCCTTTCGAGCCAAAACGAATCCCTGCTTTCACCCCACTTATTTCTTCCGAAGCCAATGGAGCTAAGGGGGTGGCAATATCACAAGAAGGTTCTCCCAATCCATCTGTCTGGACTAATACCCTATAAAGATGCTCATGGTTGTCATGAAAAGTATCTGCAGTTAGCGCCATATTATGGTTCACAAAGGCGATAATACAACAAGATAATGCCAAACCTAAACCTAGTACATTTGCGAGTACATAAGTCTTATTGCGAGTGATATGCCGAAAGGCTATTTTTAAATAATTCTTTATCATGGTTTTTTGTTTTTAAATAACAACAAAATAAGGCCGTTCAAGTGGGGAATTATTGTTTTGCTGTTACTAAATTCTTCAATCGAAGTTAAAAAAGGGGCTACTTTGGGGCTTTAAGGTTATTGTAAAGTGCCAAAGTAGCGTTAAACAACAAGGAGCTATCGACATCATAGCATCAAATGTCGTCAGCGATTCATCAGGTCAAAAATTAAGTCATTTGAATTGTAAATTTTCATATTTTTTCTTTTTAAGTCAGGTAATTTTTATCCCTTGCATAATAGTTCTAATTCTAGAATGAATGGATGTTAGCTTAATTTCAATGCCTGTGCCAAAGTTATAATGAATTGATTTTCAATAAGATGTGAGATTTGTTGATTGTGGATAATTAAAAAGTCTGTCCGAATATGGTCAGTCTGTGTTCGATTTTGGACGTTCCTCTTTCGAAAAAGACGAAATGCATATATTAAGAAGGTATAATAGGTAAATTCTCTAAAGTGAATAAAGGGAATTAGCATGGTTATTGCATTTTGTTTAACGAAGTATCCCTCTGGAGAAAAAATAGGACCTCCCATTAATTTTTTAATTGCAGTCGTAGAGTTTAAAGACAGATAACAATTAATAGAGAGATGAATATTATAAAGTATTTACGCTATATCTACTCCTTTGGAGTGCAACAGGAGCACAGCTCATCTGAAAAAAGAGATATTATCTTTACTAATCAGGCTGTGTTTGTGTTGATGTTTAGTTCTGTATGCATTGCCACAGCAAACTTTATTGCTGGCTGTCATATTCGAATAATTGTACCTTTTATGTCATTTGTAGGCTTGATATTGGCATTTTATTTCCAATCCAAGTTTAAGTATGAAAAAGCGAAATTTCTAGCCATTTTCTTTCCATTTGTATCTGCTGTTTGTTCGACCATAATATTCGGGCCAATGGCCAAGACTCAGTTTTATTTAGGAGCAACTTTGGTGCTAGGGCTTATCATTTTTCATGAGAGAAAATCACATTTAGCCATTTTCATTATGCATTTAATCGCTATACCAGGATTGCAATATTGGGTAGGAAAAAATCAGGTATTTATTGCTAATCAAGATTCTGTTTATTTAGGGGTATTTAATTTGACATTTATTGCGGTGTGCATTTTCATTACGCTGTCTCAGTTTAAAGTACATTATCATAAATATGAATCGAAAGTTAATGATTTGTTACTTTCCATACAGGATAAATCGAATGAACTTGAATTACAGAATGCACAAATAGAAAAACAAGCGATTAGACTTGCCGAAACAAATAAAGTTTTGGAAAAAGAGATGTCTGAGAAAGAAATAGTACAACAACAGTTATTAAATTCTAATGAAGAATTAGAGCGATTTGCCTATGTTGCCTCCCACGATTTGAAAGAACCGCTGCGAACGATTGGAAGCTTCACGCAGATTCTCCAACGACAGTTAGAACCAACAGCTTCCGAAGACTCTAAAGAGTACTTCCATTTTGTAATTGATGGAGTAAAGCGAATGTCGTATTTGTTGGAAGATTTATTAGCACTTTCTAGATTAAATCGAGAATTCACGGTTAATAAAATAAATCTAAACAATGTCGTAGAAGTAATCAATTTAAATCTTCGTAGTCTCATTTCGGCAAATGATGGTAAATTGGTAGTGGACGAATTACCAACTATTATTGGTAATAAAACTCAAATTTCTCAATTACTTCAGAATCTAATTTCGAATGGTTTCAAGTTTAAGGGAGCAGACCCAGCTCGAGTAGAAGTTTCTTGTAAGACATTGGAAAATCATTATGAATTCCAAATTAGAGATAATGGAATAGGAATATCTCAAAAATACCAACAGCAGATTTTTATAATTTTTAAACGGCTACACACTCGGGATAAATATGAAGGAACAGGTATTGGTTTAGCCATTTGTAAAAAAGTAGTGAAAAATCATGGTGGAGAAATTTGGATTGAATCTGAAGAAGGAAAGGGTACAACTATGTTTTTTACCATTCTGAGACACCCAGACGAAACGAAACCGACCATGAAAAATCAAGCTTTAGTAGAGGCACAATAGGAAAGGCAAGCTAAAATTTAAAACTTCTATCAAGCAGTAATTTTTAGCCAGTGTAAAAAGAAATTAAAAATCAGTGTAGAACAAAAACTGCGTGAAAAATTATACCTAATCTCCATCTCATCATACTTTATCTTACCAAAAAATATTAGTTTTAGCCTTAATTTCGATTGCAATCGTAATCAAACATTAAATCCTTATTTTTAATGGCATTAAAACATTGGATATCTGCTATTCGACTTCGAACGTTACCATTAGCAGTCGCCAGTATTGGAATGGGAAGTTTTTTGGCAGCAAAAGATAACCTTTTCGATAAATACGTTTTTGGGTTGGCAGCCTTGACAGCTATCTGTTTGCAAATATTATCAAATTTGGCGAATGACTATGGTGACTCTGTCCATGGCGCCGATAGCACAGAACGGGCAGGACCCAAAAGAGCGGTTCAAACAGGTGCCATTTCTAAAAATGCGATGAAAAATGCGATGATTTTACTAAGTGTTTTATCTCTAGTTTCAGGCCTATGCCTATTATACTATGCGATTAACACCCGTCAAGATTTTTTTATTTTCTTAGGTATTGGAATAGCAGCTATCATTGCTGCGATTACCTATACAAGTGGTGCTTTTCCTTATGGTTATAGAGGTTTAGGAGATATTTTTGTGCTGATATTTTTTGGTTGGGTTGCAACTCTAGCTACTTATTATTTACATACTCATATTTTTGAACCCAATTATTTTTTGCCAGCCACCGCCCTTGGATTATTGACAGTTGGGGTAATAAATGTCAACAATGTTCGGGATATAAAATCCGATAAACTGGCTGGTAAATATTCTATTCCCGTACGATTAGGACGGGAAAAAGCAGTCATTTATCATTGGTTTTTACTAATAGGAGCAATAGCTTTAGCAAGCCTTTTTGTACTACAAGATTTTAGGGGATGGCAACAATTCTTATTTTTAATAAGTGTACCATTTTTATGGATTAATGGACGTGCGGTACAAACAAAAACAGTTGCTATGGATTTGGACCCATATTTAAAACAAATGGCTATTGCTACAGTTATTTTTGTCCTAACCTTTGGGATTGGACAACTACTTTAAAAAATAAGTTTTAAATGTACCGACGAATTCATTCGTCGTTGATTCTTTTGATGGGCTAACTTTTTAACGACGAATGAATTCGTCGATACTTTAAGATGGACTATTGAGAATTTACTTTAAAAAACTAATTACCTTTGAAAGATTTATAGTCGATGTTTGAAGATTGGATTTTCAAACCAATATTTCATGCCGATAGCAATCGGTATCAATTTTTATCAGTCGATTACATATTGTAAAATTACTTTTCGTTCGTCCTATTCTCAATAATAAAAGCAAGACATGAAACTAAAGAGTATTCCAACATTTCACCAAGTCGAAAAAATTCATGAACGAATTAAACCATACATTAATCAAACCCCAGTAATGAGTTCGACAGCGATTAATGAAATAAGTGGTTGTGAAATATTTTTCAAATGTGAAAATTTTCAGAAAGTAGGCGCTTTCAAAATGCGTGGAGCAGCTAATGCATTGTTAGCCTTAAGTGAGACAGATAAAGCTAAAGGAGTAGCAACGCATTCTTCTGGCAACCACGCCCAAGCTGTAGCCTTATCCGCCAAGAATCATGGGGTCAAAGCATTTATCGTCATGCCTGAAAATGCGCCTGCCATCAAACGAGCCGCAACAGCTGGATATGGAGCCGAAATTATTACTTGTGAAGCTACTTTAGCCGCTAGAGAAAGCACTTTAAACAAAGTTGTAGAGAAAACAGGCGCAACGTTTTTACATCCATATAATAACTATGATGTGATAGGAGGGCAAGCGACTTGTGCTAAAGAGTTAATCGAAGAAGTTCCCGATTTGAATGTAGTAATGGCACCAGTTGGAGGAGGGGGATTGATGAGTGGGACGGCCATTAGTACCAAAGCTCTATTGCCAAATGCGCAAATTATTGGCGCAGAACCAGAATGGGCGGATGATGCTTTTCGTTCTTTTAAAAGTGGGAAAATGCAATATAATACAAGAGTAGATACCATTGCGGATGGACTTCGTACCAATTTAGGACCCTATACTTTTGAGATAATTACCAAATTAGTCGATGATATAATAACCGTTTCAGAAGAAGAAATAGTAGCCGCTATGCGCATGATTTGGGAACGAATGAAAATCATTATTGAACCTAGTTGTGCAGTACCTTTTGCGGCTGTATTACAACAAAAAGAACGATTTGCTGGAAAGAAAGTAGGAATTATTATTACAGGAGGAAATGTTGATGTGAACAATTTACCGTTTTAATTTTTAGTAATGGGGTTGATAAGGTGATGAGG
>CALLVC010000377.1 GCA_938010785.1 uncultured Saprospiraceae bacterium | reverse complement strand
ATTGGTCATATATTCAATTTGTCTGTAAAGGGTATAAAATACCTAATAACAAACAGGGTCTTAACCAATTGTTGTCGATTTTTTTGAAAGATTAATTCTGTAGAGGGTTATTAATAGTAATTGTTGAGGGAATAATTAATTACTATAAATTATTGATAGTGATTAGTGTGTGAGAACTTAATTTAAAATAAAATTCATTTACCATTAAGCCGTTGCAAAAATATAAAATTAGTGAAAGAAAAAGTAATAATTTACATAAAAAATATAAATAATTTTTATCTACTTAAACTCTGGTTATTCACAGGCCTTGCAACATGAGTGAATTAGCGCCTGCAATCCTATCTTCAAGATATAAACTTTATTCAAAATGCTTGTAAATTGGTATTTCCCTAGTCGTTCGAGAATTCTTTTACACCTTCCAAAAGTGTTTGTTCATTTTTTATTACACTTTCTTATCTTTGGCAAAAAAAATTAGCAGAATGACTATAAACTTAACGAGCGATACGGTTACTAAACCTACCAAAAAAATGTTGGCGGCGATGATGTCAGCGGAAGTTGGGGATGATGTTTTCCAAGCAGACCCCACAATCAATAAATTAGAAGCTAAAGCGGCTAAACTATTTGGTAAAGAAGCGGCTGTTTTCTGTCCTTCTGGGACAATGACCAATCAAATCGCTATCAAAGTACATACACAGCCACTCGACGAAGTAATTTGCCACGAATATTCTCATATCTATCAATACGAATCCGCAGGTTATGCCTTGACTTCTAGTGTTTCGATGAATTTATTGCAAGGACCATATGGTAAACTAACTGCCGAAAGTATTCAATCGGCTGTAAAACCTGTCTATGATTGGTTACCTATTTCTAAATTAGTGGTTCTGGAAAATACAACCAATAAAGGTGGGGGTAATTATTACACAGTTGCCGAAATTAAACCTATTGCCAAATTATGCAAAAAGCTTGGCTTAGGATTGCATCTTGATGGCGCTAGACTGTTTAATGCCTTAGTAGAAACGGGCGATACGCCGAAACAAATGGGTAAATTATTTGACAGTATTTCTATTTGTTTGTCCAAAGGATTAGGTGCGCCTGTTGGTTCTTTATTAATTGGTGATCAGGAATTTATCAGACAAGCTCGACGATTTAGAAAAGTCTTAGGCGGAGGTATGCGACAGGCAGGCTTTTTAGCGGCGGCAGGTATTTATGCCTTAGATAACCATGTTACCCGATTAAAAGAAGACCATAAAAATGCGCGTAAAATTGGGAAAGTTTTAGCCAAAATGAAAATGGTTGAAAATATCAGACCTATCAAAACCAATATCCTAATATTTGATGTAAAAAAGCCATATACGGCGGATACTTTTTTGGCAAAATTGGCTAAGAAAGGGATTCAAGCAGTCGCTTTTGGTCCACAGACTATTCGGTTTACTTTGCATTTGGATGTTAGCAAGGAGATGGTAGAACAAGTAGTTAAGATATTAAAAGGGATGTAAAACGAGATTTCGTATTTCTTGATTAAAAAATAAGTTAACAAATACCTTCCAATCTTAAACAATTGTCAATTTTATTGCTTTACAATTAAGTAAACCTTCAGTTTCCTACAAAAAGCAAATTAAGTGTAAAAAAAACTCTTATCTTTACGCTGTACTACTCTGTACTACTATTTAACTTTGTGAACCAATTACACTTTTTATAAGTTTAACTACGAAATAAAAAACCTAAATTAAATAGTAGGCTGGTTTAAAAACAAAATTTTGTATGAAATCTACATCCACCTCTTCTCTTCATCGTGCTACTACTCTATCTGATTTACAGAATCAAGAATTTGACTTGTTAGTCATCGGTGGCGGTGCTACAGGAACTGGAATTGCCTTAGATGCTGCTTCTAGAGGCTTAAAAACAGCATTGGTAGAAAAGCGAGATTTTGCTTCTGGTACTAGTAGTAAATCCACCAAATTGATTCATGGTGGATTGCGATATTTACAGCAGTTAGATATCGCTTTAGTAAGAGAAACGGGGACAGAAAGAGCAATTGTACACCGATTAGCACCTCATATCGTTTTGCCAGAAAAAATGTTGATGCCCATTGTAAAAGGTGGAAAATATGGTTATTGGATGGCCTCTTTTGGACTAAAAGTCTACGATATTTTAGCCAATGTTGAAGGAGATGATAGACGGAAAATGCTAAACAAAGAGCAGTCGCTCCAAAAAGAGCCGTTATTAGGAAAAGATAATTTGAAAGGAGGAGTCTTCTATGCAGAATATAGAACCGATGATGCCAGATTAACTATAGAATTACTTAAAACTGCCACTAGATACGGCGCTTTAACTGCCAATTATTGTAAAGTAGTTGATTTCATTTATGCTGACGGACAAGTGAATGGTGCGCTTGTGCAAGATGAACTAACAGGTAATCAGTTTAATATAAAAGCAAAAAAGGTAGTCGCTGCGGGTGGACCTTGGGTGGATAATTTGAGAAAAAAGGATAATTCCTTAAAAGGTAAACGATTGCATTTGACAAAGGGCGTACACATAGTTGTGCCGCATGAGAAATTTCCTTTGAAGCACACGATTTACTTTGATGTGCCTGATGGTCGAATGATTTTCGCAATTCCAAGAGGTCGAACAACCTACATCGGTACCACCGATACCAACTATAAAGCAGATTTAAACCGAGTTGTCGCTACCAAGGCGGATGCGGAATATATTATGAACTCCGTCAATAGTATTTTCCCTGATGTCAATTTGACG
>CALLVC010000376.1 GCA_938010785.1 uncultured Saprospiraceae bacterium | reverse complement strand
TGAAAATGGGGGCATTTCTTGGGCCCCGATATTTGACAAACAACATGTGTTGTCCATTGGAGCCATTGCCATCAACCAATCCAATCCAGCCGAAATTTGGGTAGGAACGGGAGAAGGAAATCCGCGAAACTCTCAAAATAGCGGCGCAGGCATCTATAAATCCATAGATGGCGGAAAAACTTGGACCTTTAAAGGGCTCAAAGATTCTAGAATTATTCACCGAATTATCATCGACGAGACTCGACCGGGGACGGTGTATGTAGGTGCGCAAGGCGCACAATGGGGCAAAAGTGCCATGCGAGGTGTATTCAAAACAACCGACGGAGGAGATAATTGGGATAAAGTATTATACGTAAATGAAGGTGTCGGAATTGCAGATTTAGTGGTAGACCCAAGCAACCCAAATAAGTTGATTGCAGCGATGTGGGAATTTGGTAGAACGCCAGCATTTTTTAATAGTGGAGGACCCGGTTCTGGTTTGTATATCACCTATGATGGTGGAGCAAATTGGAAAAAACTAAGTCCAAAAGAAGGATTGCCAAAAGGAGATTTAGGTAGAATTGGACTATCGTTTGCCCCTTCCAATCCGAATATCGTCTATGCTTTGGTGGAAGCTAAAAAGAATGCTTTGTACAAATCATTTGACGGTGGAGCAACTTGGAAAAAACACTCTGAGCATCAAAATATAGGCAATCGTCCATTTTATTATTACGATTTATTTGTAGACACGAAAGACGAAAATCGAGTGTATAGTTTATATACCTACGTTTCTCGAAGTACAGACGGCGGAAAGACGTTTGATATTATTGCAGACTACGGAAATAATGTCCACCCTGACCACCATGCCTTTTGGATTTCGCCAACCAATCCTGATTATTTAATTGATGGAAATGATGGTGGGATGAATATTTCTAAAGATGGTGGCGACACTTGGCGATTTGTGACCAACCTACCCGTTGGACAGTTTTATCATGTCAATGTGGATGATGATTTTCCCTATAATGTTTATGGTGGAATGCAAGACAATGGAACTTGGGTCGGTCCAGCCTTTACCTTAAAAAGAGGCGGGATTACCAATGCGGATTGGCAAGAAGTTTACTTTGGAGATGGCTTCGATGCTGCACCAAAACCAGGCAACAATCGCTATGTCTACGCTATGTCGCAAGGAGGAAATGTAGGCTTGGTGGATAGAGAAACAGGCGTTAATCGGTTTATCAAACCCAATAATCCAGATACAACAGATTTAAGATACAACTGGAATGCTGCTTTTGCTTTAAAGCCAAATACGGATTGTGGGCTATATTATGGTAGTCAATTTGTCCATTACAGTATGGATTGTGGAGAAAGTTGGCAAATCATTTCCCCTGATTTAACGACAAATGATACAAGCAAGCAACACCAAGATATTTCTGGTGGGTTGACGATTGATGCGACGAATGCAGAAAATAATACTTGTATTCTGGCCATTGCACCAAGTCCAGTAGATGACCAAGTCATTTGGGTAGGAACAGATGATGGTAACGTACAAATCACTCGAAACGGGGGCGAAACATGGACGAACTTAATTAGCCGAATGCCACAATTACCCAAAACAGCTTGGGTGCCGCAGATTGAATTATCGACGACCAACGCAGGAGAAGCATTTGTAGTGGTGAATAATTATCGCCAAAATGATTGGTCGGCGTATTTATACCACACTACAGATTATGGGGCGACTTGGCGAAGATTAGTCGATGACAATGATGTGAGTAGCTTTGTTACTTCTATTACCCAAGACCAAAAAGAACCGAATTTATTATTCTTAGGAACCGATGCAGGCTTATACATTTCTTTTGACAAAGGTGGAAAATGGGAAAAATGGAACAATGGTTTGCCTTCCGTTCAGATTCGAGATATGAAGATTCAGTCTACTTTTGATGACTTGGTATTTGGTACTTTTGGTCGAGCCTTTTGGGTCTTGGATGACATCAGTCCTTTAAGAGCTTACGCCAAATCGAAGTATACGAATAAAGATTTTGATATCGTATCTTCGACGGATGGCTATTTGTCCAATTATCGGTCTTATCAAGGTATTCGTTTCATCGGTCAAGCGGAATTTGTAGGAGAGAGTAAGGGGACCAATGTGGGCATGAATCTTTGGATAAAACCAGATGCGGAAGAAAAAGTAGTGAAAAAAGTAGCGGCTGTTACCAAAGGCAAAAAGAAACGTAAAAAAGGAAAAACAGACCTTGCGGAAAAGGCAATGGATAAACCTAAAAAAGACAAAAAGAAGAAAGCCGACAAAGTAAAATGCTTTGTAATCGATGCTCAAGGAGATACGGTTCGAACTTTTTCTTCTAAATTAAAAGACAAAGGCTTAGTCAAAATTGGCTGGAATATGCGAACAGATGGTGTACGAATGCCTAGCCGTAGAGAACCTAAACCAGACCAAGACCGACCAAGCGGTATGACCGCATTACCCGGAAAGTACACGATTGTTGCTCAATATGGGGAGCAAACTGCACAAACAGAAGTAGAAGTGAAATTAGACCCAAGAGTAGAAGGTATCACTAGCCAAGACATTCTCGATTTAAAAGCAGCGGATAAGGAAATGGAAGCAATGGTGGAAAAATCAAATGCCGCTTTTGAGAAATTAAAAAAGGCAAAAAAGAAGGTCGAATTAATAGAAAAATTGACAGAGACGGTGCAAGATACGACGAAGAAAGCCATGCAGGAATTAAATAAATCAACGAAAGAACAGATTGAAGCAATGATAGAAAGTTTTGTAGATAAGCAAAATCTGAAAGGCATTCAACGGAATCCTTCCACCTTGAATCGAATGGTCGGTGGTGCAGGTAGGTATTTGAGAAGTTCCTATGGTAAGCCAACGCCAAATGCCCAAGTCGCAATTGATAAAGCAGAAAAAGCGGTCGCTGAAGCTATAGAAAAGATTGATGCCTTTTTCAGTAAGGATTGGGTGGAGTATCAAACGAAAGTAAAGGCGATGGATTTTGATTTGTTTGGGGTGGAGTAGTGGTATAGATTTTAAAAATTGAATAAAATAAAAAGCCTTCTAGATTGTTTCTAGAAGGCTTTTCTTATGTGTAGCTGTTAGGAGTAGTGTATAGGTTGTACATGAGCAAATGTTATTTGCGAACCGTTTACGGACGGGGGGGCACGGATTAAGCGGATTATACGGATTTTTCTAAGTGCAAGATCAAGTTCAAAATTCCTTCATAGGAGGTTTAAAACTCCGAAATTCAACGGAGCAAGGCTTTGAACTTGAGGCTTGAGTTTGATACCAAAGGCCGTCAGGCTAAAGAAAGAGATACGCTGAAAGTATCGCTTTCTAGGCTCCCTAGCAGGAGATACTTTCAAAGTATCTCTTGCTTTTCGGTCAATAATCCCTTAGTCTGACGGCTATGGTGGTTTGATACTTGAACTTGAACTTGATTATCCTGACCATCATAAATTTTGTTTTTGGAGACTTTCTAATTTCCCTTCTCTAAAAAATAAAAACAAAGGGAAGGTAAAAGCGATAGCAATCATAAAAGTTAGGGGAATTAAGACTAAAGACCATTTCATTTTCAAGCGAAAAGCCTCCGGAATCATCCATGCAAAAAAGGTAAAACACACCACGGTAATATCCGCACCAATAGATTTTGCAGGGAGCGTAGTCAAACATTGGTCAATAAAATTAGATAAAGAAGTATCTTCGGCAGTTTGAAAAAATTGGATATTATAATACCAAGTCCAAGAGATGCCAAGAATAGCTAGCAAGAGATATAGATATTTACGACTCATAAAACGGAATGATTAATGTTAAGTGATGGTTAAAGATACAGAAAATAGCTTCAATTTTAAGGTAGGAGCGCATTGTAATTTCATCTTACATTTAAATTTTGTATATTTGAATATCTATCACTATTTATCCCTACGACCGATTAAGTAAGAAGAGTTAAAAAACAACAAATAATTCTCTAAATTCTTACACATGAACACATTACGATACTTAGTGAGTCTGGCTTTTATAGTAGCCACTTTTAATTTATCCGCACAAACCAACACCCAAAATCAACCGCTAATTGCTGGCGAATTTACTGCTAAAGGTAGCAATCCTGCCAAAGAAAGAAAAGGGACTATTAGACCTTTTAAAAGAGTTGTCTATTTTGATATAGATGAAACTGACCTTAACGGAAAAGCAAAAGGTATATTAAATAACCTATATAAAATTTTAGCAACCAATGAACAGTTGAATGTTCAAATCAGTGGACATTCAAACGGTAGTTGTGACACAGAATATTGCGAGGAGTTATCCAATACTCGAGCAGAAACCGTTGCTTTTTATTTGATGGAACAAGGGGTTAGACCTATTCGCTTGCAATACAACGGATTTGGCAAACAAAAGCCAATTGCAACCAATCGAACTGCCACTGGCAAAAAAAGAAATCAACGAGTAGAGATACGCGTTTATTAGTTGTAAGTGGTGAGTGGTAAATCTGCACTACTTACCACTCACCACTAAAAACTCACCACTATATCTCCATTTCTAACATTAATTGTTCTACTTCTCGCATAAATTCAGTGACTTCTTTAGCATCCGTTCCATCACAAAAAGCTCTCACGTGTCGATTTTTATCTACTAAAATTAACCGACCACTATGGTCAAAACCTCCCGGTGCATCAGGATTTTCAATCGCTACGCTGAAGTAGTCATCTGCAATATTATAAATCGCATCTTTCAACAACCAAGGTCTAATCCTTATTACTCTAAAGTTTTAAACCAATCAACCAAGGCCTTCCGTTGTTCTGCATTAATCCAAGCCTCATTATGTGCGACCATATAAGAAAGCATCGGCATTTCTTTTCCTGCTACCACCTCAATCATTTCTTCAATTTTATGTGATTTCTTTTTAGGTTCATAAGTGGTCCAAGTTGAAAAGTTTAGGTGTTCATTTCCATTATTGACATGCCCTTTTATCCACCAAGCAAACGGTTGTACATTGGTGTACCAAGGATATTTAGTCGTATGAGAATGACAGTCATAGCAGGCAGTAGTCAATAAATTAGCTATTTCTTTCGGTGGAGTGGTATTTTGAACGAAATCCTGTGCTAAATCAACTTTTGGATTGGTTTTATCAATTGGAAAGAATTGAATGACTACTAATAGAATAGCAGCAAGAATTAAGACGGTTTTGATAATTTTTCTTTTTTTCATAGTAGGTAGTTAATTGAACATATGCTTAAGCCTCAAATGTAAGTGAATAATTAAAGGTAATACTAAATTAGTTGCCATTATTTTACAGGAGTTGCTCAAGTAAGGTATTTGCGTTTTACATTACTACAATTGATTGAAAGATTATAAAGGGCTTTCTCCTAAAATTTCTAAGCTATACATTCCTAACAATTTTTTCCGTATGGGGTTGTGTAGAAAGTATTTTGACGCTGAAGGACGCTGACTTTTTATGACTTTTTTATATTTTCTTGTGTTTCTTGTTCAAAAACATAATTCAAACATAATTCAAACATA
>CALLVC010000375.1 GCA_938010785.1 uncultured Saprospiraceae bacterium | reverse complement strand
CTAAAATTGTAGTGACTGTAAGATTGTGTGATTGTTTTGACGTCAAATCTCAATCACACAATCTTACAATCACACAATCCATTTTTCAACAAATATGGTAAATGATTGATTTTTAGCACGTTGAAACTTTAGACATACTCTAAGCTATCAAAGCTATCAAAGCTATTCTACATCATAACGGTCTCATGTCTGCCACCTTGATATTTTTTACCTGTCAACAAAGCTTTTCCTAAGTGAAAAAGCTGCACCATTTTATTATTGCCACCATCCCAGTATTCCGCAGAGTCGGGCGTAACTCTTAATAAAGAAATGTTGTCACTTTCTGTTCCTTCTGGAAACCAAGCTTTTGTCATTGTATTGAATTTTTCTTTGATAATTGCCTTATCTAAGACTAATTCCGCTTTTCCCGCAATGGATAAATAATCATAGTCACTATTGTCCGCAAAATTGACATTAACTTTTGAATACTCTTCGATTTCTTCTACTTTTTCAGAATCTCTTCCTGTAAAAAACCACATTGTTCCATTTTCTTCAATGTCATTTAATGCCATCGGTCTGCTGCGCAATTTTCCGTTTTCAGAAAAGGTAGTTAGCATAGCGATTCTGATGTCTTCAGCTAAATCTTTTACTTTTTCAATTCCTTCTTTCATAATATTTATTTTAGGTTTATTAATAATTTGTTAGAGCTATCTAAATAGGAATTAGGGCGAATTAAAAATCAATATTTTAGCAGTTTTTAACTTTTACCAGTCGATTACATATTATAAAAACGACTTTTCGTTCGCCCTAATAGGAATGGTCATCTTTCCAATCTTTAATTTATCCTTCTTGTGGTGCAATAATTTCTAACTATATCAAAGTGCACCCTGAAAACGTTGCCAATTACTAATATTACTAGTCATTGCTTGGCTACAGTTTAATTGATTCGTTTCTTTAAGAATATCTTCTACCCTATTTCCGGGATTGGGATGGGTGCTCAAAAACTGGGGTGGTCTACTACTACTTTCAGCCTGCAATTTTTTAAAAAATTCGGCTCCTCCCGAGGCAGCATATTGGGTGTCGCACAAATAGATAACAGAATATTTATCAGCTTCCTGTTCTGCTTTTCGACTAAATTTTAAAGTAGTTAAAGAGGCTAATACTTGCGGTAAAATTTGACTATTTCCATTGCTTAGTAATCCCAACAACACGGAAACACCATATTGTCTAGACAATTGATTGGTAGAGTGTCGGCGGTCGGCATGTGCCAATTCGTGACCCAATACTCCTGCAAAAGCATCAGGATTGTCCAAATATTTTATCAATCCAGTATAGACAAAAATGTAGCCACCTGGTGCTGCAAAGGCATTGAGCGTCTTGTCGTCGTTGATGATGTATACTTCCCAAGCAAAATCATCTTTGTACTGAAAATCATTAGAATTTAAGATTTCAGCTACCATTCCGTCTAGATACTGATAGGCACTAGCATTATTTTGTCGACTAAGAATTGGATATTCGCTAGGGTTGCTCAAAATCTCTTGTTTCAGTTGTTTACCTAAATTAATATCGTCTTGGATAGAAAAAAAGTTAAGCTTGTTTAAGCTAGAACATCCGCTTATTACAAGGAGAAAAACAAGGAGCATATTTATACTTTTGAAACTCATTTTTATAATTTTTATCAGATAATTAAATTTGACAGCCATAAATGCGGAAGTTATTCTTTAGTCATTACTAAAAAGGAGAACGAAGGAATATGTTCAAAAAATAGTCAAGAACAAATAATCGCTATCCTTGTTTTAACCCTATGAAAAACAATTCTAAAAATGACCTTCTTCAACTCACTTCGAAAAGTATTTGGTGCGCCCAAGCCAATATTTTTATCGCCCCTTGGCAACCCGTTGATAAAGCGTTTATTACGCGCGGATATGCGGACCGTTCCCGCTATTGGAATAAGGCATATTTAGCCATCAAAACTGTGCGGTGGTACTTTTTCGTACTTGTGCCGAATGGTCTCTTGTGGTTGAGTCATTATTCATAAATCGAGCATTTTATACAATCTCAACTATTCAATAATGTCAATTAAAAAGTGCTTTATTTACTTTCTTTTACTATTAATTACTGTTATCACTATTACGTGTGGACAGCAATACTTACCTGAAAAAACAAGCACTGGTGGTGAGTTTTTAAAGTACCAAAACTACTTGGATTATACAACTGTTAATAAACTAGCATCATTACCCAAAAGTAAAATGGGACAGCAAGGTCACTGGCTCTGGAATCATCGAATTCGATTTCTATTAAGTAACTTTATTGCTAACGATTCAAATGTTGCTTTTGAACAAGCGGCGCGAGTTAATACTAGTAATTTGGCGACCCAACAATATGTAAATCTTCCACAACGGCAAGCCTACTATAAATGGGCCAACCGCTATTTTATTCATCATCAATATCCCGTTCGGTGGATGGATGCAGCTGACCGTACCGTGGGTAACTTAATGTTGGCTTTACCAAAAATAATCAGCTGGCTAGGCTATTCTAATGCAGAAATTAGAAGTTTTATTCTCAATGGCAATAAATTGATTCTTGATGATATGCTACCAAGAATAAATGACCTAGTGGCCAATACTAATTTGGATAAGCAACTAACTAAACAAGAGGCATTTCTTTGGGACGCTCAGACACTTGCAGATGAACAAGCACTTATACAGCCACTCTACGAAGCACTATCAAAAGAAAGTATTGAGCTATTAGAAAATAATTTGAGTACGACCTATGGTGTTAAGATAGACCTTTTGAATATTTCTGAACGATGGGCATTTGGCATGCATATTATGGGATATTTAGGAATCACCCCTAAGATGATGCCCGAACCAGGTGGATGTTGGACTCATTTAAACCTGAATACCCCCGATTTATGAGAAAAAATTACGTGAACTATACACTTGCAGGACTCTCCATCTTATTAATAGTAGCAGCTATTTATTTTCACAACGGTTACTTTGATTTAGTCAATCAATATATCTACAATGATGCAGCTATTCCTCCTGCATTTTCAAAAGATAAATTTTATTTTATGAATAAAAAATTGGCACTAAAGAACAGGACGATTTATCTACTATGTTTTCTTTCTACCCTACTATTTTATTACAATCGAAATATAAGCAATAAGCAGCTTAGACGCTTACTTTTTGTTCAATGTATAGTTGTTATTTTAGCTTTATTACTTTGGATAATTAGGCCAAAAGGATTCCTGTTGTATTAATCAAGGACTTAGCAAATTTTACTTTTGACTATCTTGGTTGGTATTTTGTTAGGTTTCGATTATGCCATATTGGTAGTCAGGGGCATTGGCAACAACTATAGATTGCCAATGCCCTTTTTACTCATATAGCAATTTATGCTACATAAACACGACTTGCCCCGTATCCATATCATAAATCGCCCCAACAATCTTAATTGCCCCTTCGGTTTCCATTTCTTTCAAAATGGGACTTTGTA
>CALLVC010000374.1 GCA_938010785.1 uncultured Saprospiraceae bacterium | reverse complement strand
AATTTACAATCTGCGATTGAAAAGTCTTCCCTAGTTGAAGGTGTCGGACGAATTATGAACGACCCTGATTTTGATAAAACTTTTGGCATAAGCCGAAGAAGAGTTAGAAGAGATTTATCAAAATTTATATTAGATGTCTTTCGGAGTGGGGATGCTGGTAGTATTGCTGTGGCTTCTAAAGTAGTTAAAAAGATTGATGATAATTTTAAAACTATTTTACAGGATAGCCTACCGATAATTATTGCGGCTCAAAAAAGTTTGAAGCTACCAGCAGAAATGGAAACCTATAATGAAATTCAGCAAACTATTGACTTTTTTCAAGGTACGACTACTGAAAAAAGTGTACCCGAATTTAATCATCCGATAGATTTGACTTTATTAAGTCGAGTGACCAATAGCGCAGCTGCGGTTATTCAAACAGATAAAGGAAAAATTCGATTGGATTTATTTCCTTTATTAGCACCAGGGACCGTTACTAATTTTATCAAACTGGCAGAGTCAGGTTTTTTTAAGGATAAAAGTTTTCATAGAGTCGTGCCCAATTTTGTTATTCAAGGTGGTTGCCCTAGAGGCGACGGTTATGGCAGCCTAGATTATTCTATTCGGTCAGAATTACCGTTAGTGCATTATGATGATGAAGGATATGTTGGGATGGCATCTGCTGGAAAAGATACAGAAGGAACGCAATTTTTTATCACTCATTCGCCTACGCCTCATTTGGACGGTGGGTATACTATTTTTGCTAAAGTGACTGAGGGAATGGAAGCGGTACATAATATGGAAGTAGGAGATAAGATTCAGAGTGTGGCGATTCGATATTAGTTTAATAATAGAGCATAGAGACCGTTTTACTAAGGGAAAAGAGATTGACAAAAGCCATTTCGACAAGTTTAGTCTTTTTTCTCTCAATTCTACTTAAGGAATGGTCACTTTTCTCTATTCTGAAAAATAAACCTTTGACTATCTATTTCGTATTACTTATCTTTGTATAAGTCCTTTTTCTAGTAATATCAACAAGGGTTTTCTTATAAAAATGAAAAACCTATACTTAGTGTTGATTTGTTTGGACATCGAGTCCAAACAAATCAAAAAAGGGATTTAAAGGGTGAGCTACAATTGATTTTCTTTGAAAATCAATTGTAGCTCACCCTTTAAATCCCTTTTTACAAATTTTGCCGTTCGATACGGCAAAATTTGTTAGGAACGCTTAGTATAGAATTTTTATAAGAAAACCTTTTAATATCAACCTAATTACCATGTATAAATTTTTCTTGTTTTTTAGCCTATCTATCTTTTTGTTGGCTTGCAATTCTGCACCTAAAGGTAAAGCTCAAATGAGCGAAGATGGAAAAGTAGCTGCCTTATCTTTTGGAGAAGAAATTACTAAGGATAATTCTATTTCTTATGAAGAAATGATAATAAAGATGGAAGGCTCGGATTCATTGAATACGAAAGTGATTGGAACGGTAGAAGGTGTTTGCCAAGCAAAAGGCTGTTGGATGAATATCGTTTCAGATAATCCAGACCAACCAAGTATGTTTGTTAAATTTAAAGATTATGGCTTTTTTATGCCAAAAGATATAGCAGGAAAACGGGTGATAATGGATGGTTATGCTTTTAAAGAAATAACACCTGTAGATGAATTAAGACATTATGCAGAAGATGAAGGAAAGTCGCCAGCAGAGATTGCGGCTATCGTTGAACCCAAAGAAGAATTAAAGTTTATGGCAAAAGGTGTCTTGTTGTTGAATTGATTAAAAGACCGAGATAAATTTAAATGAATAAAATAGCTTCTAGTCCGTAAGGGCTGGAAGCTATTTTTTGTTAAAATCTATTTTTCAGAGTTGCTCGATTAAAGTATGATTGTTTTAGAAGCAACCATACTTTAATCGAAAACTCTTTATTTTTCTTCTGTTACTAATATTTTTGCACCTACTTTTTTAGCTAAATCACTCATAATCATTTCTGCGTGTTGCCGTGTATTCTCGATAAATAACTTGCTGGTTTGTAAACCTGAGTTTATTACGCCTGCTATGTAAACATTGGGCAAATTTGTTTCCAGTGTTTCTTTGTTATGAACAGGTGTTAAGAACCCATCATCTGCTAATTCGATACCTATCTTTCTGAAAAAATCAAAATTGGGCTTGTATCCTGTCATGGCTAATACCCAATCATTTTCTATTTCTACTTTGCCTTCAGGTGTATTCAAACGTACGGTAGTGGGTGTAATTTCTTCAATAGTCGTTTCAAAATAAGCCTTTATAGACCCTTCCTTTATTCGGTTTTCAATATTTGGTTTAATCCAATATTTGACACGGGAACTAATACTATCTTTCCGAATAGACATCGTTACATCGGCACCTTTATAATACAATTCTAAAGCTACATCACAGGCTGAATTGGCAGCTCCAATCACTAATACTTTTTGACCAATGTATGGATGTGGTTCATTATAATAATGCTTTACCTTCGGCAGATTTTCCCCTTTAATATTCATTAGCCGAGGAATGTCATAGAAGCCTGTAGAAACAATAATAGAACGAGTTCGATAGGTTTGTTTGTTGGTTTTTAAAATGTAAATACCGTTAACCCTTTCTACGCTTATTACTTCTTCATAAAACTTTGCTTTTAATTTCCAACTTTGGTACACTCGATTGTAATATTCTAGTGATTCTCGCCGAGTTGGTTTGGTATTATGCGATATAAAAGGGACATCTCCTATTTCTAATAAAATAGAAGTAGAAAAAAAGGTCATGTTGGCTGGAAAATTATATAAAGAATTAACCAGTACTCCTTTTTCTATAATTAGGTAATCTAATTTTGCTTTGCTTGCTGCTATTCCACATGTTAGTCCAATTGGCCCTGCTCCTATGATTATTACATCTAGTATTTTATCTGACATCTGCTGTTGTTTGTTCCCTTATTTCTTTATTCTTTAACATACTCTTACTATAACTATTACAAAAATAATTAGTTTGGTTGGAATGTCAGAAAAATATTCAATAAGCTTGAGAAAGTTCAAACCTGCCTGCTCGTTCCTTCAGGCAGGCGGGTTCAAGTGTCAAGCTCAAGCTCAAATTTAAATGGCTATTGGTTCACTGTCATAACTGAATAAGCTGAAAGGCAATGAATTGTAATTAGTTCACTTGCTGTAATTTACAACGTTAGTCGGATAGGCATTCAATTTCACAAAGGATTGGCAATCAATTACTTTAAAAATGACTTTTTGATTTTGACACACTTTTTTGAATACACCAATCATCTTAGATTGTACGTATTACTTTTGCCTCTCAGCCCTTCCGCCTACTACCTATATACCGTCAACTCTGTCTGATTCCGATGCATTTGATGATAGGCACCTCTTATGGTTAATAGGAAATCATGTGTTCCTTGTTCAATCACTTCCCCATCTTCAATGACAATGATATGGTCGGCATTAGTGATAGTGGACAATCTCTGGGCTACGACGACGACCGTTTTATCTACAAAATAATCTCCAATATTTTCCATAATAATCATCTCATTATATGTATCTAAAGGATTAGTAGGCTCATCTAAAAATAGATATTCAGGATTTTTGTAGACTGCTCTGGCAATTAGGTAGCGTTGTTTTTGACCGCCACTGACACTATCAGGACCAATAATTGTGCTGTAGCCTAATCGAAGTTTTTCTACGTGATTTTGAATGTTGGCTATTTTGGCGGAACGAATGACGCTTCTTTTATCGGCAATACTTTCTCCAAAGGCAATATTTTCAGTAATGGTATCAGAAAAAATATAACCATCTTGAGCTACCAAACCATATTGGTCACGCCATAATCTGCCGTTAATTTTTGAGAGATTAACACCGCCTAATTTTACGACTCCCTTGGTTGGCTTATAAGTGCCTAAAATTAATTTAAGCAAGGTCGTTTTCCCACTTCCACTAGACCCTACGATTGCTGTAGTTTTACCTGCTGGAATGTGTAAATTTATATTTCTTAAAACTACAGGAGAACTTGGACCGCTATATTGAAAAGTTACATTCTCGAAAGTAATATCTCCCTCTTCTGGTAAAATATTCAATGTATTTTCTATATCTTCTTCTATCGTACCTTGATGAATTTCATTCATGCGCTCTACACTAATTTTAGCATCTTGAGCTTGACTTAAAAAGTTGATAATTTGCTCCATTGGACCATTTAATTGTCCAAGGATATATTGGATGGCGACTAAAGTACCTAGCGTCATTATTTGATCGGGAGCAATTATTGCTTGTGCTGTAACTACAGTAATGATTATATTTTTTAAATCATTGATGAAATTAGCGCCCATTTTTTGCTGCTGCTCGATTCCGAAAAATTCTTGATTGATATCATAGATTTTTTTCTGGATACCTTCCCATTCCCATCTTTTTTGTAATTCTACATTATGCTGTTTGATTTCATGGATACCAGAAATTAATTGAACCAGCGCATTTTGATTTTGAGTAGCATAGTCGAATCGTTTTGTTTCCAAAGCTCTCCGTTTGTTTAAGCAATAGAATGCCCAGCCAAAGTAGCATATAGTGCCTACTAGGAAAAGAAAGAATATTTTTAAATTGAATATAAATAATATGAAACTAGAGATAACTAAGTTAACTGCGGAGAATATGGCGAAGACCGTTGTGGAGGTTAATAATTTTTCGACTCGCTTATTATCATAAATTCTTTGTAGAATATCCCCTACTACGTGAGAATCAAAATACCGTATTGGTAATTTCATGAGTTTGGTTAAAAACTCAGACATTAATTTAGCATTGACTTTTGTCCCAATATGACGAATAATGCTATTTCGAATCGTCTCGACAAAAGTTTGCGTAAAGTACAGCACCAAAAAGGCAATTAGCACATAATAAATGAAGGTAGAATCTTCATTTTCTATACCAGAATCAATAAGAGATTTTATGAGAAATGGAAAAATAAACTGGAAAATACTTACTAAACCAACTCCTAACAGTATTTGCCGCAGCAAAGGACGATACTGTTTGATGTAGGTGAATAAATGAAGAAATCCATTTTTTCGCTTATTGCCACCCTCTTTTTCCAAAAAGTCAGACATGGGTTCTAGCAATAATAGAATCCCGGTCTCTTCTTTTCCTAATTCGGGTTTGTGCCAACCTTTTAAAAAATCTTCTTTATTAAGTTTGGTGATATTTTTTTCTGCGGGATTGCCTACCCATACTTCTTTAGCCGTTACTTTATAGACGACTATAAAGTGGTCATTTTCCCAATGGGCAATAGCTGGCAAGGGTATATCCTCAGATAAACGATGAAAAGGCACTGGCGCGCCCATCGACTTTAGACCGATATGTTCGGCAGCATGACTGATACCTAGCAAAGACACACCTTCCCTATCTATGTAGGTAAGGTCTCGCAATCTGCTAGCTTCATATTCTCGACCGTGGTAACTGGCAACCATTCTTAGGCAAGCCACGCCACAGTCCATTGAATCTAATTGTTCGTGAAAGGGAAATTTTTTTGACATTTCCTTAGCATCCTCTTTATTGGGGGTCTTTCGCCTCTGTTGTTTGTCGGATTTGCATTATTAATAATCCTTATTTATTTTTTTGGTTCTTTTTTTTGTGGTTTTAATTGTGGCAGTATTTTTTGAATTCAAATACTGCACCCCCAGATTTAATGAATTAGTGTTGTCTTCGGTTTACTTACTTTTGAACGGGAGTAAAGTAAGCGTTCGTTTTTCAAGGTATAACTTAATTGGATAGATTACCTAATAAGTGTTTTCTAACTGATTTTTGATTAATGCTTTTTTCAAAATTAACTTAAGTGTTTGTTCTAAATTCTTTGTTACTATGTTCTTGTGTGTGGAGGATAAGCACATAATCAAAAACATATTTAAAAAAATATAATTTATTGATTATGAGCGATTTATGAATGCAATAATGCAAAATAAGTAAACCAATAATTATACCGAGTTTTATAAAGATAGCAAAAAATAATTATATGGTAGGAAAGCTTAAGATAGTGGTACTAAATATTTATGATGCGGTTGATATTTCTCAATTGTCGGAAATTGGCAGCTTATTTTTATGTATATTTTTTGACAAAAAATGTGCTGCTTTTTAGCAATTTGCAACCCAATCTAATCTAAAATAATATATATTACAAATGAATTTAATGTGTTAAGTTGTGTTTTATAACGCTCTAACAAAATAATTTCATGCATATTGATTTAAGGTTAACCTAATTTAGGTTAACCTTTTGTCGCTTAATAATCAAAACAAAGCACTATTTTAAAGCAGCATCTATTATAGATAGATACGTTAGTAATAAAATTAAACTTTGCTTTGAAATGGTCGTAAACTTGTCAGAGTTTATTGAAATTATGACTTGTTGTCGTTTAGTGTCTAAAATAATATAACTTGTATGCATCTACTTTTTTTGTAATGTTGTCTACACCTGTTAAATTTGCAGACACTTTAAATTCAAGCTAGAGATTTTCGTCGAAATTTAAAAAATAATTGGCCTTCCCCTGAGGAACTTACTGAATATTGTTTGGTATTCCGTAAGTTAAATTGCTAAGCCAATAATAGCTAATACTTTATATATGATTCGATATTTACTTATTTGTCTTACGTTAATGATAGGCACTTCGGTTGCTGCACAAACTGCGCTTGCAGGAAAAGTTATTGACGATAATGGAGAGCCTGTTTTTTTTGGAAACGTTGCCCTTTACAAGCAAGGTGTGCTTATAAGAGGTGGTGAAACAGATTTAGATGGAAACTATGTTATTGGTAACCTTGATCCGGGGACTTATGATGTAGAATTCAGTTATACTGGTCTGCAAACTAAAAAGTATGAGGGAGTTGTCGTTTTTGGAGGTAAAACCAATAAATTGGATGCAGAATTATCTTCTGGTGTTTTACTAGATTTAGATGTGGAAGTAATTGCTTATGAAGTCCCTTTGGTCGAACAGGATAATACGACTCAAGGAGGTACGGTGACTTCTGAACAGATACGGCAATTACCCACCAGAAATATTAATGCTATTGCAACCTTAACTGCTGGGGCTTCTTCTGCGGATGAGGGGGATGCGATATCTATTAGAGGTTCTCGTTCTAATGCAACGGATTATTATATTGATGGAGTTCGGGTAAGTGGTGCTTTGATTCCTGAATCTGAAATTGAGCAACTACAGGTGATTACTGGAGGGATGGAAGCAAAATATGGTGATGTAACTGGTGGTATTATTTCCATTACTACTAAAGGCCCTTCTAATAAATTTTCTGGTAGTGCAGAAGTTGAGACTTCAAAGAAATTAGACCCTTATGATAATAATATTGTTGGTTTAGGTTTGAGTGGACCTATTCTTAAGAATAAAGATAATCAATCTATTTTGGGGTATAGAATTTCTGGTAGATATACTTATAGAGGAGATGATGACCCTACGGCAATTCCTGTTTATCGAGCAACCGATGAAAAGATTGCAGAAATTTCTGCTAATCCAGTTACTTTTTTGAATAATACGCGAATTGCCTCCGCTGAATTTTTAAAAAATGAGGATGTAGTTGCACTTGATGCTCGACCTTTTGAGGCAACCGAAAGAATTGATTTAACGGCTAAATTAGAAGCTAGATTAACCAAGACGATTGATATTTCTCTTACAGGAACCTACGCGGATAATAGTAACCAATTTACTCCAAGTAGTAGATTAAATGGTGACGGATGGCGATTACTAAATGCTCAAAATAATCCTTTCGATAATAATAAAACCTATCGGGGTATTTTCAGGTTTAGACAACGATTGGGGGGCAATACTTCCGATAATCAGTCTAATACTTCTTTAATCCAAAATATTTCTTATTCTCTTCAATTTGGTTATGAGAAAAGAATACGAGACCAAAAGGATACACGTCATGGAGATAACCTTTTTGATTATGGTTATGTTGGAGATTTTGACTTTGATTGGCAACCTGCTATTACCTTTACGGAAGGTGCTGGTGCTGCTTTACCAGGAACAGATGCAATTCGATTAGGGCACGTCGATAATACAAGAATTTTTGGTGGCTTTACTCCAGTGGCTGCTGGCCACCCTAATGCTGGCTTAGCTGCCTCAAATGGCACAGACACTGAAGATTTTAATAATTTTGTTGTTGAAAATGGACTTTTTGGATATGTGAACGGACAGCAAAATAATATATGGAGTGGCCTACATGCCAATGCCAATGCAATTCATAATATCAATTTTAAAGCAGAAGGAGAGACTTATACTTTCAATGCCAATAGCTCTTTTGATATTGTTCCTAAGGGAGGCGGTAGACACTCTATTGAGTTCGGTGTAAATTATGAGCAAAGAGTTAATAGAAATTACACACTAAACCCAAGAAGATTGTGGGATTTAGCTCGATTACAAGCGAATCGACATATTTTGGGAATAGATACTGCTGCCGTCATTGGAGATACTTTGATTAATGCTGGTGGTCAATTTGGACAAGTATTGGTTCCTTTATATAGCACACAAATTGCGACCGATGGCTTTGATGATAATTTATTTTTTAGAAGCGTCAGAGAATTAACGGGAAATACTTTGAATGAATATGTAAATGTGGATGGTTTATCTCCAGACCAGTTGAGTTTAGATATGTTTTCTTCTCAGGAACTACATGGTTCCATAAACCTTTTAGATTATCAAGGATATGATTATTTGGGCAATAAGTTGACCGAAGATGTCACTTTTGAAGACTTTTTTAGGGCTAGAGATGCAAATGGCATTAGAACTTTCCCTGTTGCACCCGATCGTCCTGTTTATGCTTCCGCTTTTATTCAAGATAAATTTTCTTTTAAGGATATTATTTTTAGAGTAGGTGTCAGAGTTGACAGATTTGATGCCAATAGAAAAGTACTAAAAGACCCATTCTCTTTATATGAAATAATGGGTGCTAGAGATTTCTATGCGAGTATTGGTGAAGAACAGCCTGCTGGTGTAGGAGATGATTTTAAAGTTTATTTACAAAGTGCAGGCTCTAATACGGTAAAGGCATTTAGAAATGGTGAAGATTGGTTTTTTGCCAATGGTAATCCAGCGAACGATGGTAATGTGATTTTTGGAGGAGAAGTTATTAATCCAAAATTTGTGGATGAAGATGCGAATATCCAATCTGCTGATTTTGACCCAAATACTTCTTTCGAAGATTATGAGCCACAGATTAATATCATGCCCCGTTTAGCTTTTTCTTTTCCTATTTCGGATGAAGCCAATTTCTTTGCGCACTATGATGTTTTGGTACAAAGACCACAAGAAAGAACTAACGCTACAGCTTTAGATTATCTATATTTTTTAGACCCTAGTCGTACACCTTCTAATAATCCAAACCTTAAGCCGCAAAAAACGATTGATTATGAAGTTGGTTTCCAACAAAAATTAAGTAATTCTGCGGCTTTAAAGATTGCAGCTTACTATAAAGAGTTGAGAGATATGATTCAAACTAGAACCTATCTTTTTGTGCCTGTTTTAGGAAATTACGATTCTTTTGATAATATAGATTTTGGTACCGTCAAAGGATTTTCTTTCCAATTTGATAGAAGGAGAACGAATAATGTTCAGTTACAAGCTAGTTATACTTTGCAGTTTGCAGACGGAACTGGTTCGGATGCTATTTCTCAAAGAAATCTTTCTCAGAATGGTAATTTAAGAACTTTGTTCCCACTAAACTTTGATGAGCGACATCGTTTTAATGCAGTTGTAGATTATCGTTTTGGTAGAGGACGGAGATACACTGGACCACAATGGTTTGGCGCAGATGTTTTTGCAGATGCAGGTGTGAACCTTCAAGCGACTGCGGTATCAGGTAGACCTTTTACAGGAAAATCCGTTCCAAGGCAATTTAGTGGAGATGGGACAGTTGGTGCGATTAATGGAGCAAGATTACCTTGGAACTTTACTTTAAATCTTAGAGCAGATAAGAACTTCACTTTGACTAATTCAGATGCTCCACGTCCTGTTTTTCTAAATGTTTACTGTAGAATTCAAAACTTATTAGATGCTAGGAATATTTTAGGTGTGTATCCTGCTACAGGTTCTCCTGATGATGATGGTTTCTTGGCTTCCTCTGATGGAGTCGCAAGAGTTAGAACATTAGGAGACTCGAGTAGAGATGTTCAAGCATTTCTAGACGCTTATGCTTGGGCATTAGCTAATCCAGATTTTTATTCTTTACCAAGAAGAATTTTGGTCGGAGCGATTGTTGAATTTTAATAAAATAATTTAAGCTAAAATCAAGGTGATTTTTAAAATCACCTTGATTTATCGAGTTCGAAAATAAACTAGGAATGAAATTTAAATATTACTTATTACTTGCATTAGGTTTGTGTTTTTCACAAACAACTTTTGCGCACGTAGGGCCTCAAAACGTTGAAAAAGATGCTAAATCAACAGCACCTAAGACACCTACCAATAGGCCCGCTAATTATAGGGAAGATTGTGTAGCAGCCGAGGCACAAATTGACCAAAGTATTAATAATGTACGTGCTCGTTTGTTAGCAGGTGGCGATGTTTGGTGGAACGGTAGCGATGGTCGATATATCGTTCCTAAAGTAACACCAGGTTCTGGTGTGCCAGAGAAATCTTCCATTTTTGCGGGAGCAGTATGGTTAGGTGGTTTTGACCCTGGAGGAAATTTGAAATTAGCTGCACAGACTTATAGTTTAGGTGGTGGAGAAGATTTTTGGCCTGGTCCATTAGATCCCAATGAAGGTACTACTGACAGAGAAATTTGTGATGATTGGGACCGATTTTTTAGAGTGACGGGCGCTGAAATTGATGAACACCTTAGAAATTTTGAAGAAACTAAATTAACTGGGGCGGATTATGATGAAGATTTAATTCCTGAAGGGGTAAAAGGTTGGCCAGCGAGAGGCAATGAATTCTTTTTTGAATTAAGAGGTTTTGAATTACCTAATACCACTCAAGGTTTAGCGGCATTTTTTGATGTAGATGGAGATGGATTTTACGAACCTCAAGAAGGAGACTACCCAAGAATTGAATTAAGGGGCTGTGATACGCCTCAATATCCAGATGAAATGATTTTTTGGATTTATAATGATAATGGTGCACCTCACACCCAGAGTAACGGAGATGCGATTCAGATGGAAGTGCAAGTACAGGCTTTTGGTTATGCCACGAATGATGAGATTAATGATATGACTTTTCAACGTTATAAATTGATCAATCGAGCAATTGAAAGTATTGATAGTACTTATTTTGCTATTTGGGTGGATGCCGATTTAGGTTGTCCTGATGATGATTTTGTTGGTTGTGATATTGATAGAAGTTTGGCCTTTGTTTATAATCGAGATATGTTAGATGGTATCACAGGCTGTGAATGTAATGTATTTGGGCAAGTTAATACCTATTGTGATGAAGTCCCTCTTTTAGGAGTTGATTATTTTAGAGGACCACTTGGACCTAAGAAATTTAATCCAGATGGTACTTTGAGAAACCCATCTGTAGGAGAGTCTCCTGATACGATTGTCGAATTACCAATGTCCTCCTTTACTTATTTCTTAAGAAATGATACTGCTCCAGATGGTGGTACTGGAATGGGGGATCCTGTTCAAAGTTCTGATTACTACAATTTATTATCAGGAAGTTGGAAAGATGGAACTCCGTTTACTGATGGAGGAACTGGGTATGATCCATTAAGTAATGATGTTATTCCTTATGCTTTTCCAAATCGCCCTGATGATCCTGATGCTTGGACGATGGCTAATGAAAACTTAGAGGGTTTTGATACAAGAACAATTCAAGCTTCTGGGCCTTTCCGATTAGACCCGGGTGCAGTTAATGAATTAATTGTTGGAGTAGTCTGGGTGCCAGATGTACAGCACCCAAATCCTAATATTGACCCGCTTTTATTTGCAGATGATGTGGCTCAAGCTTTATTTGATAACTGCTTTGATATTACTGATGGGCCTGATGCGCCTGATCTGGATTGGATAGAATTAGACCAAGAAATTGTCGCTATTCTGACCAATGATGAAGGTACTTCTAATAATGCTGCTGAAAAGTATGCAGAAGTTGACCTGCAAGCACCGACTACCATTCCTGAAGCCGATAGAACATATTTCTTTGAAGGATATAAAATTTTTCAGTTATCTGGACCTAATGTTAGTATTGCGGAATTGAATGACCCAGATAAGGCTAGAGTTATTTATCAAGTTGATAAAAGAAATGGTGTAAGTGAAATTTTTAATTGGTCGGCATTGCCAAACCCTAGCAATAATGTTGGAGAACCTGACCAAATTTGGGTGCCAGAATCACAAGTACAAGGACAAGATTTAGGGGTTAGGCACACTTTCCGAATTACGGAAGACCAATTTGCAGATGGTGATAGAACTTTAATTAATCAAAAGAAATATTACTTCACTGCTATTGCTTATGCCTATAATAATTATGAAGAGTTTACTCAATTTCCAAATGTAATTGGACAACGAAGAGCTTATCTGGAGGGACGAAGGAACATTGGCGATGGAACGAATCCTTATTATACCGTGATTCCAAGGGAAATTGTTGTTAGTAATTTAAATGCAAATTTTGGGGATGGGGCAGAAATTACGCGAATTGATGGTGCAGGTGCAGGTGGTGTCTTTTTAGATATGAAAGAAGAAACGATTGCTGCTATTTTAGACGGTAGCTTTACAGGAGAAATTGAATATAAGGCTGGTCAAGGACCAATTGATATTAAAGTTTATAATCCATTAGCGGTTAAGAATGGAGAATTTGAATTGACTTTTATTGATGAAAATATGAGTAATAATCGACTAGATGAACAAGTTAGTTGGGTCTTAACGGATTTAGCAGATGGGACGGAGATTGCTTCTGCGACGACGATTGATGAATTGAATGAACAAATTATTGGTGAATACGGATTTTCTGTTGCTATCGAGCAAAGACCAGAAGTGGGAGAGGCTGGCACAGGAAGAAATGGTGTTATTGGTTCTGAAATTACTTACGCAGACCCAACTCAACCTGAATGGTTATCTTTTGTGCCTGAAGGTCGATTTTATCCACTGAATTTTTTATACACAGGTACTTCCGAAGAGTTTGAATTTTATCCGAGTGGTCCTTTGGTTGGACAACCCGTTGACCAAGACCAAGCATTAGCAAATATTTCTGGTGGCTTGTTTTATCCATTTATTTTTGCAGATTATAAAGACCGTTCAGGGGAAACTGTGAATAACTTTGGACTAATTCCTCAGAATTCTTACATTTCTCCATCTTGGGTTAATGAAGGCAGAAACTTTAATTCTGTTTTGAATAGAAAGTTATCTTCTAATGTTTCTGGTGTTAGAGAATTGAATAATGTAGATATTGTATTCACTAAAGATAAATCTAAATGGAGTCGCTGCGTGATAGTAGAAACTTCGAATGTTTATTATTCTAGTCAATTAGAAGGTTTATCCTTAGAATCTGAAGGTGGTGCAGAAAATTTTGATGTACGGAAGAGACCTTCTGTTGGAAAAGACGCAGGTGCAGATGGATTACCTGCCGAAGATGGGATGGGGATGACAGGTATGGGCTGGTTTCCAGGGTACGCTATAGATGTTGAAACGGGTAAACGATTGAATATCTTTTTTGGTGAAAATTCAGTTTATCGACCTGATAATGCTTCTACTGGTGGCTTGAACCCTAATTATTTAGGAGAGTCTCCTAGAGGGGGGGATATGGCATTTAATCCTTCAAATCTTCTTTCTATCACTACAGATGTTTCTTCTCTTTTTGATTTGTATGCAGGCGGACAACATTTTGTCTATGTCACGGATTCTGAATATGATGAATGTGCAGAAATTCAGGAACGATTAGACCCCGAAAACGGTTCAAGTGCATTTAGAAAAGTACGTGCTTTAGACCAAATAACTTGGGCAGGTATGCTATTGGCAGCAGAAGGTACACAAATGCTTTCCTACGACGAAGGATTGATTCCTAACGATGTAACGATTAAGTTACGAGTCGATAACCCATATCAAGTAGAAGATGGTACTGGTGAATTTAATGGCTACCCAACTTACCGTATCAAATTAGATAGTGTAGAAGCTGGTGCAATAGCTACGGAAGATGATATGGATGAAGCATTAAAAGCTATTCGAGCAGTACCAAATCCTTACTTAGGATATTCTGCTTATGAGACTTCTCAGTTTACAAATATCGTTAAGATAACAAATCTGCCTGCTAATGCTACAGTTACTATCTATTCTTTAGATGGTCGATTTATCCGACAATATAAACGGAATGAAGTAGGTACGCCTGTGACTGGACGAAATCGTGCGATTAGAGCTCAACAAATTACCCCAGCTTTAGAATGGGATTTAAAAAATAGCAAAGGTATTCCCGTTGCAAGTGGTGTCTATATGATTCATATTGATGCACCAGGAATTGGTGAACGAATGATTAAGTGGTTTGGTGTGCAACGTCAATTTGACCCTTCTGGACTGTAGGTTCGATAGTGTATTTTTCTAAATGTACCGACGAATTTATTCGTCGCTACAGTAAAAAAGTATTATGAATAAAATTTTATATAGTTTAATAATTTGTTTTTCATTTTTTACCACCCAGCTAAAAGCTGGAAATCCAGATAGACAAGGAGAGGCAGGAGCATATGAACTATTAATGAATCCTTGGGCAAGAAGTGCAGGACTACACACGATGTCTACTTCTATGATTAGTGGAGTCGAAGCACTACGCCTAAATCCAGCGGGATTGAGTCGTATTTCTGGCAGAACAGAAGTATTGATTGGACATGCTCGTTATTTGGAAGGTACAGACATTAAAATGAATGCTTTTGGGATTGGTCAAAAGGTAGGAACTAATGGTACTTTTGGGATTAGCTTAATGTCTTTAGATATGGGAGAGATTGAGGTCACTACAACAGACCAACCTGAAGGAACAGGCGCTACTTTTTCTCCAAACTTTTTCCACTTAGGCCTTTCTTATGGGCATATGTTTGAGAATAAAATTTCAGTAGGAATCACTTTTAGAGCTATCTCTGAGGCTATTTCTGACGTCTCTGCTTTCGGTTTTGCTTTGGATGCGGGGGTGCAATATGTGACTGGTCCGCAGGATAACTTTAAATTTGGTATCTCTTTGAGAAATATTGGTTCTAGAATGAGTTTTGGTGGACAAGGATTATCTTTTGCTACTGAGAATCCTGATGGTACGCTTTCTTACGATATTACGGTTAACCAACGTTCCGCAGAATTTGAGTTGCCTTCTGCCTTAAATATTGGGTTGTCCTATGATTTTAATTTAGATGAGAGTAATCGTTTTACTATTCTTGGGAACTTTACGGCTAATTCTTTTGCTAGAGACCAAATTGGTGGAGGGATAGAGTATTCTTTAAATGATATGTTTATGGTTCGAGGGGCATATAAATTAGAGGTTGGACTTAGCGCGGAAAGGGATTTTGAACAATCTGTCTATTCTGGTTTAAGTGCAGGAGTATCATTAGAGGTACCTACTAAAAAAGATGGAGATAGTCGTTTTGGTATCGATTATGCTTATAGAGCAACTGCTCCTTTTAGTGGCACACATAATATCAGTGTGAGAATTACGCTTTAAATTAATGGGAACGCTAGAGGGAATAGTCGCAAAAAAAGGCTAAAAAATAAATTTGTGCACAAATAAGTGCTACAATTCTTGTTTTTTCTTAGGTTTTTCCAAAGAATTGTTTATTTTTGCAGTGGATATTTAATTAATAACTTTTATAAAGAACTATATATGTCATTTGAGATAGTAGGAAAATTACACAAAAAATTTGATACAGAGAATAAGACGGCTACTTTTCAAGCTAGAGAGTTTGTGATTGAAGTAGATGGTACGTACCCACAATTTGTAAAATTCCAATTAACACAAGATCGTTGTGCTTTAATTGATAATTATAATGAAAACGATTCTATCAGAGTTCATTTTGATTTGAGAGGAAGAGAGTGGCAAGGAAAATACTTTACTAATTTGAACGCATGGAGAATTGAAGCTGGCGCGGCTGCTAATGCTGCTGCACCTGCACCTGTGGCGGCCGGGGACTTTCCTACCCTAGATGATGCTCCAGCAGCAAATACTACCACTAGTGCTTCTGCTGAAGATGATTTACCATTTTAAGAGAAAATATTTTCGGATAGATTTATCCGAAAACTAAAAATACGAGATTGTGCTATTTAAAAAGCCGAGTTGTTTACAACTCGGCTTTTTTTGTGCTATTAACTACTAAGAGTCTGTCCAACTGAATTTAGCAATTCAACGCACCACAAACACTAAGCGTCTGCCCAGATACATAAGTTGATAAATCAGACGCTAAGAATAAACAAGCATCTGCAACCTCTTCTGCTTTTCCCAATCTTTTTAAAGGGATGCCTGCCAAAAATGCTGCTTTTGTTTTTTCGTCTAACTCTTCGGTCATATCTGTTTCAATAAAACCAGGAGCTAAGGCATTACAACGGATGCCTCTAGAACCAACTTCTTTGGCGATGGATTTTGTGAAACCAAAAATTCCTGCTTTTGAAGCGGCATAATTTGCTTGACCTGCATTACCAAAATCTCCTACTACTGAACTCATATTGATAATAGAACCTCCTCGTTGCTTTAACATTGGTCGAAGTACATGCTTCGTTAAATTGAAAACTGATTTAAGATTGGTTGTGATTACTTGATCCCACTGGTCTTCACTCATTCTTAGCATCAAGGTATCTCTGGTGATTCCTGCATTATTAATTAATACATCAATTCTACCAAAATCTTCTAATACGCTTTTAATTAAGGCTTCTGATTGTGCAAAAGAACTTGCATCAGACTGATAAGCTTTGACCGTTACTCCGTTGGAAGCTGCTTTTTCCACTACAGCATTGGCTTTCTCTGCGGAAGAATGATACGTAAAAGCTACATTAGCTCCACTATTGGCCATTTTATGAACAATCGCTTCTCCAATTCCTCTAGATCCACCTGTTATTAAGACCACTTTATTTTCTACTAATTTCATAATTCTATGTTGTTTTATAAAAATTCAAACTAGTGGCAAAAATAGCCAAATTCAAACAGCTTCTTATTATAAGCTGCAAAAAAAATGTTTTAAAAAAATAAAAATAAAATGCCGCGCAAATAATTGATTTGGAACAAGTTATGATTTATTGTTGTTTATTTTAAAAATTTTTGTTTTAAAATACTTGTTTAAAATAAATAAATTGTTTTAATTTGCATTGTGTTTAAAACAAAACAACAATTTATGTTGGTTTACTTTTCAAATACCAACTAAAATCTACTAATTAGAAAATTTTAATAGTACTAAAAATAACCTTAAAATGAATCAGCTTAATTTATTTCCAAAAGTAGAGGTTAAAGAAACAAAATCTAAATCTCAAACAAATAATACTTATAATCTCAATACTTATAAAAAAATGTATGCAGAGATTAGTTGGAAACAATTATTGCTGAAAATTTTAGTGGCGCTACGAGTTCCTTTTATTGCTGCTAAGCATCAGTTCTTGACTTACATCAAAAACTATTGGCGGACAAGACCTTTCCCATGGTTTAGAGTTGCCTTAGCATTACTTTTTGTTTACGTTTTCTTTCAAAAAGATATGCGATTTAATATCAATATGGGGGCTCCTCCAGCTATCTTATCACAAGAAGAAAACGGCGCTTCCTCCAAATTAACTATGGGGAATTTTGCACAAAATACCAGCTATTCGGCTAAAAATGCAAGTAATGTAGCATTAAGAGAGGTAGACGTAGAAGCCTATATTAAACGATTTACAAAAGTAGCATTGGTAGAGATGAATAAATTTGGTGTGCCAGCTAGTATTAAAATGGGACAAGCTATTCTCGCTAGTCACGCTGGAAAAAACAGTTTAGCACAACAATATAATAATCATTTCGCAACTACTTGTAGTGGGGGAGATACGTGTCAAGAAATTAGAGTTGGTAGTCAAACTGCCATGGTGAATACTTACCAGAGTGCTTGGGAAAGTTGGAGAAGTCACAGTCAATTATTATCCTCCCCAACTTATGCTCATTTGAAAGAATACAATAAAAATTACAAAAAATGGGCGAAAGGCTTAGAGTCTGCGGGATACGGTAATGCAAATAATTATAGCCAACAACTCATTCAAGTAATAGAAACATATCAATTATATAAGTTAGATAACCTCAATGAAAATTTATAAAATAAAGATTTAGCTTTCAAACCCTAAATACCAATGAAATTTTAAGAATTAATAGTGTTTTAGACTTAGTGTCTTTCCTTTTCTCATTTGGTTTTCTCATAGTCCGTTTTACGACCGCCTTCGTTAGGCGGTCTTTTTTTGTTTAAGAACTGTTTTTATGCTAGCCTTTCTATAGAAATTCACCAATAACGTATTACATTTTATTATCATTGCTTATTTTGTGGCAAAATTTATCTGTATCATAAAAGTTCTCTTATAAAAATGGAACATCAGAGTAAATGTTGATTTATTGGGACATTCCCGAAATAAATTCGGGACAGGCAGAGTCCCAATAAATCAAAAAACCTTTTTACAAATTTTGCCGTATCGAACGGCAAAATTTGTTAGGAACGTCTAGTTACTAGTTAAGCATTACTTATAAGAAAACTTTTTCTGTACCATTAACTGCTGTTTAGTGTTACAAAACATCACTATATGAATCTGTTTCCAGAAATTGTAGCTGCCGAAAAAAGAATTAAAACGAATATTCTTAAAACGCCACTTTACCCATCTAATTATTTGAGTCAATTATCTAATGGACAAGTCTTTTTGAAATTAGAAAATGAACAATACACTGGCTCGTTTAAGGCTAGGGGAGCGTTGAATAAAATATTATCAGCCACACCTGAAGAAGTAGCGATAGGTTTTATTACCGCATCTACTGGAAATCATGCCCAAGGATTTGCACGTGCCTTATCTATCGCAGGTGCAACAGGAACTATTTTCTTACCAGAGAACGCCTCTCCTGCTAAGGTCGAAGCATTAAAAAGTTATCCTGTAGCATTAGAATTCTTTGGGCATAATAGTTTAGAAACAGAATTGCATGCTAAAGCGATTGCTGAAAAAAGAGGCTTGATTTGGGTTTCCCCTTATAATGACCCTCTAATTGTTGCTGGACAAGGAACGATGGGATTAGAAATTAACGCTCAATCGCCTAAGTCGATTGATTATGTTTTGGGATGTATAGGTGGTGGTGGTATGATGGCTGGGGTATCTACAGCTATAAAAAACATAAGCCCTCAAACAACCGTTGTGGGGTGCCTGCCAGAGAAATCTCCTGAAATGTACTTGAGTGTTAAAGCGGGAAAGGTTGTCTTTATAGATTTCGAAGAAACCTTATCTGATGGTTCAGCAGGAGGTTTGGAAGATGGTTCTATTACTTTTCCAATTTGTCAAAAGTATGTGGATGAATATACCTTAGTATCGGAAAAGGAAATAGCAGATAGTATTCGACTAATCGCGCAAAAACACCATAAAATTATAGAAGGAGCGGCTGCGGTTGCAGTAGCCAGTTTTTTGAAAGATATAGAGAAGTATAAAGAAAAAACAGTTGTAATAATTATCTGTGGAGCGAATATTTCGATGAAGAAGTTGAAGGAAATCCTTTAAATGATTTTCTTGTGATTTTATAGGTCGATATTTCAAGTCTCCAGACCATAGCCGTCAGGCTAAAGAAAGAGATACTCTGAAAGTATCGCTTTCTAGGCTCCCCTAGCAGGAGATACTTTCAAAGTATCTCCTGCTTTTCGGTCAATAATCCCTTAACCTGACGGCTATGGTCTGGAGACTTGAACCATCGAAACATTATTATTTTCTGAATTTCAATAATCGGAGTCAACTGAACAGAAAAATCAATATTAAATTGAAATATTTTTCTTGTTAAGAAAATCCTTGAGCTTACCATGACTTTTATAATAGAAAATAAATTGCACTATGTCTAAGCATAAAAAACCGAAAAAACAGCTAACTACTAAAAAAGCAAAAGCAGCAAAACCATCGTTTAGCGCTAACTGGCAAGTGAACACCAGATTACATAAAGTGCTAATTTTTGCTTTTGCTTTTTTGCTCTATGGGAATACGCTGACCCATGATTATACGCAGGATGATGCCATTGTCATTTATGATAATATGTTTACCACACAGGGATTTAGTGGTATTCCGGGGATATTAAAGTACGATACGTTTTATGGTTTTTTTAAAGTGGAAGGTAAAGATAAACTAGTGGCAGGAGGGCGTTATCGACCTTTGACTTTGGTTATGTTTGCAGTAGAATATGCTCTGTTTGGCGAAAATCCTTTTATTGGACACTTAGGAAATATTCTTTTATATGGCTTATTGGGAATTGTGCTTTATCTTTTATTGCTTAAATTATTTAAAGCTAGGGAAGATATTCCTTTAGCAGCTTTAATTGCCTTAATAACGACCCTATTTTTTATTGCACATCCTATACATACCGAAGCGGTGGCTAATATTAAAGGGAGAGATGAGATAATGACGCTGTTAGGCAGTTTAGCTGCATTATTATTTTCTATAAAAGCATACACCGAAGAGAAGGGGTGGTTAAATATTTTAGCAGGAATTATTTTCTTTTTAGCATTAATGGCTAAAGAAAATGCGATTACTTTTTTAGCGGTTGTTCCTTTAACCTACTTTGTTTTTACTAAAGCAAAATTCGGTAAGATTGCCCTTCAAACACTCCCCTTCTTTCTTGCAGCAATACTGTTTTTGGTTATTAGAGGACAAGTATTGGGAGGTAATTTTGGGAGTGAGTTGTCTATGGAGTTAATGAATAATCCTTTTTTAACCATAGAAAACAACCGATGGGTGCATTTGAGTTTAGGCGATAAAATGGCGACGATTATTTATACGCTAGGAAAGTATATTCAATTATTAATTTTTCCACATCCTTTGACCCATGACTATTATCCAAGACATATTAGTTTAATGACTTGGGGCAGTTGGCAGGTTATATTGAGCACTTTATTATATCTGGGATTAGGGATACTGGGCTTAATAGGCTTGTTTAAGAAACGAATATGGAGTTATGGTATTCTGTATTATCTGATAACGCTTTCAGTCGTTTCTAACGTTGCTTTTCCTGTGGGAACTAATATGTCGGAGCGATTTTTATTTATGCCTTCTGTGGGGTTTTGTTTGGTAATAATTATGTTTTTCCTCCCCCCGCCCCCCTCCAGAGAGGGAGAAACCTCGGATAAAAAACTAAATGTAGTGCTTTTTACTGGAGGTATAATTCTACTTTTACTTAGTGCTAAAACGATTCATAGAAACTTTGCTTGGAAAGATAATTTTACGCTGTTTACGACAGATATTCAAGTATCTAAAAATAGTGCAAAACTAAGAAACTCAGTAGGAGGAGAGCTTTCCGCTGCAGCTATTAAAGAAACGGATACTAGTAAACAGGCGGCGATGCTACAAGAAGCAGTAGGACATTTAAAAGAAGCTATTCAAATTCACCCTACCTATAAAAATGCTTATTTGCTACTAGGAAATGCTCACAATTATTTAAAGGAATATGACCAAGCTATCCAAGCCTATGACCAAGCTTTGAGACTTGACCCTAATTATACCGATGCTTTTAATAATCGAGCAATTACTTATCGAGATGGTGGCTTGTATTTTGGCCAACAAAAAGGAGATTTGAAAAAATCTATTCAATACCTCACCGAAGCGCAGCAGGCGCAGCCCAATGATTATGAGACCGTATTTGGCTTAGGAGTAGCCCAAGGAATGAGTGGTAATTTGTCGAAGGCGATAGAGCTTTTTTCTAAGAGTACTCAATTGCAACCTAATAGCGCAGCAGCTTGGAGAAATCTAGGGAATGCTTACATGAATGCTGGAGACACGGAACGAGGAACGGCAGCTTTACAGAAGGCGGCAGCTTTAGAGTAGGTTTTTATTTTTTGACACGGAGAGACACGGTTTTAAAATTATGATTTTTTATGTTTGCTTTTTAGGCAGCATCGCTAGGAGGATTGGAACACTGATTTAACTGATAAAAGGTTTGTTTTAGCTATCGATAAGTTTTCTTTTTCTTACACAAATTGAACATGTTAGAACAGCAAACATAAAAAAGTCATAACCTCAAACCGTGTCCCTCCGTGTCAAAAAAAAAATCACACCTTTTTAGAAAAAAACTACTGCCCTAAAACAAAAATCGGGCTTGCAGGCAAATGCCTACAGCCCAGATTTATCAAGACCATGAATATATCCGAATTTGTTGGACGGTTACCTTCTCAATACTTCTACTTTCTTACTCAAGATACCACCGTCAGTTTGCACACTCATTATATATAAGCCTTCTGCTAAACCACTCACAGAGATTGGGAATCGCTTTGTGTCCAAAGGAACAGAACGATAAACCTCTTGTCCAGTCATATTATGTAAAGAGATAGCGTTTACTTTATAATTAAAGCTATTTAAATGTACGTTTAATTGGTCAGAAACAGGATTAGGGAAAACCACTAATTG
>CALLVC010000373.1 GCA_938010785.1 uncultured Saprospiraceae bacterium | reverse complement strand
AACAAACGTTTCAGAACGAAACAGATTTAAATGGTGAAATTATTTTCGCCAGTAACTAATTACAAAAAATAGATTAAGACAGATGGCACTTATAGGAACGATTCGGAAAAATAGCTGGCTATTAATTCTTGTCATTGGTTTGGCATTAGCAGCGTTCATTATTATGGACATGACTTCCGCAGGAAATAGAGGAGGCGCAGTTACTTCTTTAGCAATGGGAAAAATAGATGGGAAAACTATTGATTGGAATGAATTCCAAGGCGTAGAGAACATGCTTTATTCTGGTAGCTCCGCAGATGTATTCGCAAGACGAAGTCAATTGTGGAACTATTTCGTAGAAGAGGCAATTGTTTCTAAGCAAGCGGATGCTTTAGGTTTAAGCGTGAGTAGAGATGAATTGATTGATTTACAATTTGGTGCTAATAAAAGCCCAGTTATTATCAATCGTTTCAGAAATCCTCAAACAGGACAAGTTGATGTGAATTCTTTAAACCAATTCCGTCAGCAAATTCAAGATGGTACGATTCAACCTGAGCAAAAGCGATTTTGGGCACACCAAGAAAAAGAAATTATCAAGGATAGATTGCAATCTAAGTTGAATACCATGGTTGGTAAAGGTTTATACACACCAACTTGGATGGTAGAGCAAACATACGGCGACCAAACCCAACGAATTGCTTTTGATTTTGTAAAAATTCCTTTTGATGAAGTAGCCGATAGTGAGATTCAATTAGCGGATGCTGATTATACGAACTACTTAGCTGCCAACAAAGGAACCTACATGCAGACAGAAGAAACGCGTAGAGTTGATTATGTTTCTTTTGATGTAATTCCAACTTCAGCGGATTCTGCCTTATATAGACAACAATTAAGTGATTTAATACCTGGATTTGTATCTACGCCAAACGATACTATTTTTGTAGAGAATAATTATGGTCAAGTAAATCCAACTTGGTTGAGTGCAGATGACTTACCTGTTGGGATTCAAGGAGCGGTATTTAGTACAGCAGTTGGTCAAGTAGTAGGTCCTTATTTAGAAGGGAAGTCTTACCAAATCTTGAAAGTGATGGAAAGAGCTACTTTAGCAGATTCTTCTACGACTCGTCATATTTTAATCAATGCATCAGACCCTGCAAGTTTTGCTGCAGCAGATGCTAAGATTGATAGTATCAAAGGAGTAATTGAAGCAGGTGGAGATTTTGAAGAATTGGCAAAGGCATTAAGCCAAGACCAAGGAAGTGCAGACAAAGGAGGTCTATACGAAAAGATTCCAGTAAATCAATTTGTACCTCAGTACCAAGATGTCATGTTGAATGGTCGTTTTGGACAATTATATAAAGCACGAACAGCTTACGGTGTTCACCTAATCGAGCCAATTAGTCGTTCTAGAGAGACGACCGAGCGAGTAAAGATTGCTATTATAGCTCAATCAATTACACCTAGTGAAGATACAAAAAACGATATGTTTGAAAAGGCAAATGAGTTCTTAGGTAAAAATAGAACTTTAGAGGCAATGCAAGCAGCAGTTGCTCAGAGTGGTACTTTATCTATCGAATCTTCAGGTGCTTTGAAAGCGAATGATTTTGCAGTGGGTGCTTTAGGAAGTGGTACAGATGCTAGAGATATTGTAAAGTTTGCTTATGATGGTAATGCTGAAGTAGGTGGTGTATCTCCAAGTGTTTATTCTTTCCAAGACCCAGTTGAATTATTTACCAATAAATATGTAGTAGCTGCTTTGACTAGTATACAAGATGCTGGTATGCCTTCTGTAGCAAGTGTTAGAGATGAAATTGAAGCCTTGGTTAGAAACCAAAAGAAAGGAGAAATTTTAGCAACTAAAGTCACAGGAAGTGATTTGAATGCAATAGCAAGCCAGTTTGACTCAGAAGTAGAGAATGCTACAGATGTTACTTTCGATGCGACTTTCGTACAAGGACTAGGAAATGAGCCAGCGGTTATCGCATCTGCTTTCAACATGGATGTGAATAGCGTTTCTAAGCCAATCGTTGGTAATAGCGGTGTTTACGTAGTCAAATTAAATAACAAGCCGGCTGTTGGAGCGGCAATGAATATTCCACAGCTAAGAAAAAATAGTTCTTCTACGGCACAATCTCAAGTTACTGCTCGTTTGATGCAAGCAATGAAAAAGAATGCAGACGTAGAAGATTTACGTTCTAAGTTTTATTAATAGAATCGGGAACGAATTATAAAAAAGAGCGGTTGATTCATTTCAATCGCTCTTTTTTAGTTAACGAAATAGATAAATCAAGTTTTTTGAATTATGGTATTTCGTAGTGATTAAAACTTTAGCTAGCACTCCTGCCAGATTTTTAAAATCTATGTCAGGTAAACAAGTATACCTTGCCTGCTACTAGTACCGTTAGGTACTTAACATGGGTAATCCTCAAAGGTAAAAGTAAGCGCTAAGCGTGCCGTAGGTACGCAATATAGGTTTGAACGCCATGTTGCGTACCTACGGCACGGGTAGCACTAACTTCTTTGTCTAGGTTACCCATATTAAAGTACCTAACGGCACTAATTATTCTTAATTGGTAGATTTTTAAAAATCAGGCAGGAGTATCAGCAAATAAAATAAAGGTATTTAGTTTAACTAAAACTTGCGTTAAAAAATAGATTTTTATAATCTTGTTTTACCAATATTTTACCTGCCAAATCAAATTCCAAATTACACTGTTGCTTATAGCATAACTAAAATTTAGATATGCTGCTTAACAGCAAATTAATTCCAAATTTTCATAAGGCAGACCGCGTACCGTGTACCGTAAACCGTAAACCGTTAAAAAATGGTAGCTTCAGACATAAATATTATTGAGGATTTAAAAAAATTAAGTAGAGCTAGTAGAAAACTAGTTCGGTTGACGGATAAAGATATTCATGGTATTTTGAATGAATTGGCAGATTTGACGTTGGCGAATACAGACTCTATCTTAGCGGAGAATCAAAAGGACTTAGACCGAATGAATCCTCAAGACCCGAAGTTTGACCGACTATTGCTGAATGAAGCTCGATTAGTCAGTATCACGGAAGATATAAGGAAGGTAGCTAGTTTGCCTTCACCTCTAAATAAAACGCTTGAAAATCGAACGATTGATAATGGTTTAGAATTAACCAAAACGACAGTTCCATTAGGCGTAATCGGGATAGTCTTTGAATCTCGTCCGAATGTGACCTTTGATGTCTTCTCTCTTTGTTTTAAGTCTGGGAATGCAGCAGCTTTAAAGGGGAGTAGAGATGCCCATTTTTCAAATATTGCCATTGTTAAATTAATCCATGAAGTATTGGCAAAATATGATTTAGCAGATGTCTGTTACTTAGCGCCAAGCGAAAGGGAAGCGCTTAAATATATTTTGGAAGCTGTAGATGATGTGGATACGATTATTCCAAGAGGTAGCCAAGGGTTGATTAATTTTGTGAGAGAAAATTCCAAAGTACCTGTAATTGAAACAGGGGCGGGGATTGTCCATACTTATTTTGACAAAAGTGGAGCAGTTCAAAAAGGAAAGGCAATCGTGGAAAATGCAAAGGCTCGTAGAGTCAGTGTTTGTAATGCCCTAGATTGTTTAGTGATTCATAAAGACCGTTTAGAAGAATTGCCTACGATTATGGGGAATATGGACAAAGTGCACGAATGTGTGGTTTATGCAGATGAAGCCTCCTTACCCCATTTAAAAAATACTTATCGAGCAGACTTACTACATCCTGCCAATGAGGATAGTTTTGGAACAGAGTTTTTATCCATGAAAATGTCCATTAAAACGGTCAATGATGTCGAAGAAGCTTTAGACCACATCGCTGAATTTAGCTCAAAGCACAGCGAGGCTATTATAGCAGAAGATACTGAAATAGTCGATTATTTCTTGAAAAATGTAGATGCGGCAGTCGTTTATGCCAATACTTCTACCGCTTTTACGGATGGGGCACAATTTGGAATGGGTGCAGAAATCGGGATTAGTACGCAAAAATTACATGCGCGAGGA
>CALLVC010000372.1 GCA_938010785.1 uncultured Saprospiraceae bacterium | reverse complement strand
CCCCGTAACCTATCCCGACTCTCCAGCAACTTCTGCCGAACCTCCCCAATAGCTTCCCATTCTCGCCCTTTTTCCCCATGCTCAATCCCACAATATCCCCTAAAACCCGAATCCAAAACAATACGCAACATGCGGTCATAATCCAAAGGAGACTGATTGCCTTGGTCATCCCAAGCAATCGGTTTGACACTAACGCCTTTAGCGAGCGGTAATAATTCTGCCACCCCTTTATAGGCATCATAAGAAGTCGTTTTCCCAGTTGCTTTATCTTTATAAATACGGAAATTACCAAAGTCAGGCAATGTACCAGCCCGTTTGTGATTCGCTAGTTTCATCACACCAATCAACCATTCGGCATTACTAGAATTACCACCGTGATTTTCAATCAGCACATTCATATCGTATGGGTCAGCAAATTCACAAAGTTGCTGTAAGCCATCCGCGACTAGTTTTTTAGATTCCTCAAAATCATCAGGAGGGCTTCCCCAACCACCACCACTAAATCCATTCACTCTAATAGAATGACAGCCCAAATATTTAGCTGCTTCCACCCATTTTTTATGATTCTCCACCGTTTGCATCCGTTCTTTTTTATCTGGATGTCCCAATGCACCCTCACCATCACACATAATGAGCAAAGACCGAACACCTTCGGAATCCGCCCTATCTTTCATTTCTCGTAGAAAAGCTTGGTCTTGCGCCTTGTCTTTAAAAAATTGATTCACATATTCAATAGCATCAATTTTATGTTGGCGAGCTAGAATAGGAAAATCCAAATGCTCCATCGCACCACTAAACAAAGACCGATGAATCGACCATTCTGCCAAAGAAATTTTAAAAAGTGGGGCGGCATTTGATTTAATAGCGTCAGCTTGTCCTTGGACAGCTAAACCTAATCCAGCAGCTGTTATGGCAGTATGCTTAATAAATTTTCGACGTTTTATATTTGACATAGTAAGGGCTTAGGGCAAGGGGCGGAGGGGCAGGGGCATAGAGTCGCTAAACCCTTTGCCCCAAGCCCTCTGCCATCTGCGATTTTACAAAACTTTCATATTAATGGGGTCCCAACGATAGGCTTGTCCTGTTCGGCTACTTTCGTTAGCTAATAAGGTAGGGGCACAGGCTCGAAAACCGTAGGCTGCATCTTCATAAATAGTCCCTCCATTTCTGATGACCTCCGCAAAATGGGCATAATGAGCGACTCGATTATTGGCATCAGGAGCCTTATATTCTATTGGTTTCCCAAAATCCATTGATTCAAATGCAGGAATCTCTTTCGGATATTTTTCATGTTCTTTGACAAAAGCTTCCTGTTGTGCTTTGGAGAAGGTCCGAACAGAATTATAGCCTTCTACTAAGTCTTTCGTACTCGGTTCCCATCTTTTTGACCTTTTTAAAGTAGCTTTTCCCCAGGTAACTTCAATCACTCCCTTACTACCCACAAAACGATAAGAGTAGCCACCTCCACTACCATCGGCAAAGTTAGCTTTCAAAATAAGGGTAAAAGCATCGTGATTAGCTGTTTCTGGATATTCCAAAAGGGCATTAATCACATCTGGCGCTTCTCTACCATCATTCCAATAGCGAACGCCACCGCTTGCCATTACTTGGGTTGGTCCAAGCGAGTCAAGCGCATAATGCAGACCTGTCATTCTATGCACGAACATATCGCCAGAGACCCCCGTCCCATAATCCCAATATTTTCGCCAGCGGAAAAAGCGGTCTGCATCAAAGGCTATTTTTGGGGCATTGCCGAGGAACATATCCCAATCAATCGTCTGAGGAGAAGCATCTGTTGGCAGGCTATATTGCCAAGCACCATTGCCATTATTCCGACTGATTTGAGATTCCACAATGGTCAATTGACCAATAGCCCCATCTTTTATCCATTCTTTTGCTTTTTGCAAACTAGGGTCTCGGAATTGTTTGCTACCAACTTGCAGGACTTTTCCTGTTTCCTGTTGGACTTTCAATACTTTCAGACCGTCTTCGACTCGTTGCACCATCGGCTTTTCCACATGCACATGCTTCCCCGCTTTCATTGCATCAATAGCCATTTGGGCATGCCAATGGTCAGGCGTATTGATAATGACGGCATCAATATCGGAGCGATTTAAAATCTCTCGATAGTCTCTAGTTATAGCAATATGATTCCCAAAAACTTCCTTTGTCCTCGTCAATCGACCTTCATAGCAATCTGCCGCAGCCACAAACTCAATACCTGGCACTTTGTTCATTTCGGTCATATTGATAAAACCAATAATGCCCATACCAATAGCCCCAATTTTAATATTGTCATTGGGAGAGAATTTTCGACTAGGCAGAATCGCTGCACTAGAACAGGCAGTGGTGATTACTCCCGTTGAGGCAGCGGTAGTGGCAGATAATGCTTGTATAAAAGTTCTACGTTTCATATTTTTTGATTTAGGTCTGTAAGAAAATCAAATTTTATGAAAAAAGAAAAAGGGCAAAGATTATTTTTTTATTTCCCCATCCACCAATCGCCAAATATTTAAAGGATTCTCATCCTGCAAAGCAATCGGCAACAAACTTGCTGGAAAGTTTTGATAACAAACAGGTCGAGCAAACCGCTTAATCGCATTCGTCCCTACCGAAGTCGTTTGTGGGGCAGTCGTCGCAGGAAAAGGCCCACCATGCACCATCGAATGACAAACTTCCACACCCGTTGGAAAACCATTAATCAATATCCGACCAACCTTTCTTTCCAAAATAGCGAACAAATCTTGATAGTTGGCTAAATCTTCTTCCGTCCCGTGAATGGTAGCCGTTAGATGACCAGCTAAATCTTTTGCTGCTTGTAAGAGTTGCGCTTTATTAGAGGTATTGATTAAAAGGCTAGAAGGGCCAAAAACTTCTTCTGCCCAATCGGCTTCTTTACTAAATGCTTCAAAGTTGGTGGTAAAAATGGTGGCGGCTACAGCATTGGGCGTAGCCTCCATTTTTCCTGCGGCAATGGTTTGAATACCTGCTGAATTTTTTAAATTAGCTGCTCCTTGATTAAAAGCGTTTTTGATACCTGCGGTCAACATCGTTCCTGCGGTGATAGTTTTTATATTATCGGCTAATACTTGCTGGAAATTATCCGATTGAGGAATTTTGGGCAAGAAAACAATTCCCGGATTGGTGCAAAATTGCCCCACTCCTAGAGTTACAGATCCTGCTAATCCATTGGCAATTTCCTCACTTCTTTCTTTCATTGCATTGGGCAAAATAAAAACAGGATTGGTACTGCCCATTTCTGCATAAACAGGAATAGGGTTGGGGCGTTGGTTAGCTAAATCAAATAGCGCCTTTCCTCCCCGATAAGACCCCGTAAACCCAATGGCATGAATCAAGGGATGTTTTACCAAATACTCACCTACATCATTCGTTCGCCCTTGGACTAAAGAACAAACACCTTCTGGCATTCCCGTTTTATTGGCAGCTTGAATAATTGCTTGTCCAACCAATTCGGAGGTCCCTGGATGTGCAGGATGTCCTTTGATGACCACCGTACAACCTGCTGCTAAAGCAGATGCCGTATCTCCACCAGCTACGGAAAATGCCAATGGGAAATTACTCGCACCGAATACGCCTACAGGCCCTAATGGTCGCTGCATTTGTCGAATATCTGCTTTGGGGAAAGGTTGTCTATCTGGTTCCGCATTATCTATTCTAGCATCAACCCAAGACCCTTCTCTGACGACTGAAGCGAAGAGTTTTAATTGATTCATCGTTCGACCTCGCTCTCCTTGAATTCTACCTTGGGGTAGGGCAGTTTCTGCCATCGCTCTTTCAACTAAGGTATCTCCAAGGTTTAAGATTTCTTCGGCGATTTGCTCCAAAAAAGTAGCAATTTCATCAGGTGATTTTTGGCTATAAATGGGAAAAGCTTTTTCCGCCAATTGGACCGCTTGGTCAACCTCTTTTTCCGTTGCTTCATAAAACATGGCTGGTAATGGCGTTCCTGTTTTAGGATTGATGGCAGTGAAGGTAGCAGTGCTAGTAGCTAATTTTTGGTTACCGATGAGGTGATTTCCTGTGATTGCTGGCATGTTGTATTTTGATTTTATAATCCTAAGATTTCATATTATATTTAAGGGTTTTCTTATAGAATCTGAAAAACACTTCTGAAAAGCCTTATTGAACCACAAAGAACACAAAGTTCACAAAAGGGCTCCACAAAAATTTTTATTT
>CALLVC010000371.1 GCA_938010785.1 uncultured Saprospiraceae bacterium | reverse complement strand
CAATACTCATTTTGAAATTTTTATTACCCTTTTTATTACTATTATCTACGAACTTGTTGGCTCAACAGGCAGATAGCCTTTTACATTTTAAGCTACTTTTTGTGGGAGATGTTATGCAGCACAAACCCCAAATTAAAGCAGCTGAAATCAGAGCTAATCAAACCTATGACTATGAATCCTGTTTTAAATACGTTAAGCCAATTATTGAAAAAGCAGATTTAGCAGTTGGTAATTTAGAGGTGACGTTACCAGGAAAACCACCTTACCAAGGCTATCCTCAATTCAGAAGTCCAGATGATTTGGCGGCAGGATTAAAAGCTACTGGTTTTGATGTAATGGTCACTTCTAATAATCACTCGAATGATGCAGGAAAAATCGGGGTTATAAATACGATAAAGACCCTGAAAAATTATGGTTTTTACCAAACTGGTACTTTTAAGAATAAAGAGGAACGAAGCTTGTTTTATCCCCTTATTGTCCACAAAAATAATTTTGAACTTGGCTTTTTAAACTATACTTATGGCACAAATGGATTGAAAACAAGACCACCAACGGTTGTCAATTATATAGATACTACGATTATCAAAAAAGACTTAGCATTAGCTCAATTGATTAATCCTGATTTTATCATTGTTATCATGCATTGGGGCAAGGAATATCAATTGCAAGAGAGTAAAACGCAGCAACAACTGACGACTTGGCTTTTTGAAAATGGCGCAGATATGGTTATCGGTGCGCATCCACACGTGGTACAACCTATTAAACAACATTCGTCTTCAACGGCTGATGAACAACACTTAGTCGTTTATTCAATGGGAAATTTTATTTCTAACCAAACGAAGCCCAATACTGATGGTGGAATTATGGTCGAAGTGGAGTTGGTGAAAAATACAAAAACGAATAAAACTAGTCTGGCGAATCACCATTACATCCCCGTTTGGCGATATGTACAAAAAGATAAGCGAGGCAAACGTAAATATTTTGCAGTCCCTGTGTCTGCTTTTGAAAACGACCCCAAAAACCTATTGAAAATGTCTGCGACCGATAAAGCAGCGATGAACTATTTTGCCAAAAATACCCGCCAACACTTGAGCAAATCAGATGGGGTAGAGCGGAGAATAGCGCTAAAGGAAGTCATTAAGCAATAGCATGCTGTGTAACGAACTTTGAAATTTTACATTTTGAATTTTACATTTTACATTTAATACTTCAAAGCCTGTTTCCAATCTGCAATCAAATCTTCCACATTTTCCAAGCCAACCGAAATTCGCAATAAATTATCAGGTGTAGGACTATCTGGGCCTTCTATAGATTTTCGATGTTCGACTAAACTTTCTACGCCCCCTAAACTAGTAGCCGTGGTAAATAACTTTAATCGCCCTGTCAATTTCATAGCATTTTTAGCACTACCTTTCACTTGGACAGAAAGCATAGCACCAAAACCTCCACTCATTTGTTTTTTGGCTACTTTATGATGGGGATGACTTTTTAAACCGGGATAGTTGACTCGCTCAATTTTTGGATGTTTTTCTAAAAAAGTGGCGAGTTTTGCTGCATTTTTGGTTTGCTGCATGACTCGGACGTGTAAAGTTTTTATGCCCCTAGTAACTAACCAACACTCAAATGGAGAAGGTACGCCGCCAGTCAAAGTTTGAATACTTTTTATTTGTTCTGCTAAGGCATCTTTTTCTTTTAAAATTAAACAGCCGCCTAACACATCGCTATGACCACCAAAATATTTGGATGTAGAATGCATGGAAACGTCAGCTCCATGCTCAAGTGGTCGTTGAAGAACTGGACTAGGCCAAGTATTATCGACCGCACAAATAGCGCCTACTTTATGCGCCATTTTTGAAATTTTGGCAATGTCACTCACATTCAATTGAGGATTAGAAGGCGTCTCTAACCAAACTAAAGCCGTATTTTTTTTAATCGCTTTTTTGACTGCTTTTAAATCAGACATGACCACCGTTTCTACTTTGATGCCTTTGTCACCAAATAAGGTTTCCGCCATGACTTTGGTGGCATAATAAACATCATGGGGTAACAATAGATGGTCTCCAGATTTTAACGTGTTGAAGAGGGCGGTGATAGCTGCCATACCAGAAGAAAAGGCAAATCCAACGGCTCCTTTTTCTAAAACAGCCAAACTATCTTCCAATAACTGCCGATTTGGATTTTCTGCTCTAGAATAGACAAAACCACTTTTGTAAGAACCATCTGCTTCCCGTTCAAAAGTCGTGGATAAATTAATTGGGGTGGCTACTGCGCCCGTCGTTTTATCAGGAATTTGAGTGCTTTGGATAGCGAGGGTCTCGAACTTTAATTTTTTTGACATGCAATAAATATTAGTTGGTAGGTGATAAATCAAAAAGGAATTCTTTGGTTAGCTGGAACGATTGAATTGAATCGTTATGTCTGATTGTTATATTCATAGTATCGCCTAGTTGCTCTAATTCTAAATATTCACAATATGATTGCGAATTGGAAAGCGTTTTTTGATTGATTGAAATAATCTCTGAAAATAGCGGTAATCCTGCTTTTGAAGCGGGTGTGTTTTCCGTAATACTTTCTACTTCTACTGTATTTTCTTGTTCATTATACTCCGTCGTAAACCCATAAGTTTTCCAAACAAAATTTTGAATACTATCATAAGGTGATAGTAGCACAACGTTGTCCTGCCAACTAATAGTTGTTTTATATGCTTGGAAGAATCCTAAACCGAGAAAGTTAAAACTTTTAGGACTCGCTCTTACTGGAAAGTTTTTAATAGTATAGTCAGAATTACTAAAAATTAGGCTATCCACTAAATAGTATTTTTCATCCAAAGTCATATTATTGCTTGCACTTCCTAGTCCTTTACTTCCTAGCCCTACAACCTTCTTTTTTTCAAAGTTTAAACCATCTTCATTTAATTGATTTTCTGCGAAAGATAAAGTACCAGCATTTCCCAAGTCAATTCTTGCATTTTTTGTACGTTTTTTCGGCCTAAATTGAAGGCGTGTACTTAAAAAAGAGTTATAACTAGAGCCAAAAACGGGAATTTCTATGGCATAACTATTCCGTTTTTTTAAGTCTAGTTCTTTTGATAGTACAATTAGTTGTTTTTGAAAATCAATCTCCCAAACCAAATGCCTCATTACATCTGCTCCAATAAGGCCATATATATTTTCTACACAATTCCAATGAAGGGCACTTTCTTCCGCATTTAATGCTTTCAATGTAGCTTTTCCAATTTTTAGCGATGGAATTTTTCGAATTCTGGTAAAGTAGAAATTTCCACTTGTACCCATTGCAATCGCAAAACCGTTTCCTTTAAGTGGATTTTCTTTTGTGAAATTTTTAAATACGTAATTAGTAGCACCACTATCTAAGATGAATGGATAGGTTCTGTCGCTATTATTTATTTTCACATCTATTACAATATGCCCTGTATTATTATATCTAAAAGGAATTGTGTCCTTTTGGAAGCCTTCCTGAAGTTCTCCTTGTTTAAGTTTGTCAAATTGAGAAAAGATATTATAAATAAAGAGACCTACAAGTAAAGAAATACTTAGAATTAATATTCCAATCCATTTGGCTATTTTTTTTATCATAATTTATTACAATAAATTTTCTGACTTTTTATTCTTTTACAAAAAGAAATTGTACGGATTTTGGTGAAAACTGTACATTTTTCACGTCGGCTGGTTTTTCCGTTAATAGAATTGGAGCGGTATTATTAGATTGATTAATAGGGACTCCTTTTAGGTCAACTTCTAACTGGAAATTTTTCTCCGAAATCGAATCATATCGACTTAAACCAACAACAAAATTGGTCTTTACTTTATTAGGGAATACTTTCAAACTGTCTGGCGCACCTTTTACCATTACAGGTACAAATATTGACTTTTCTGTGAATTGTTCCACAGGAATATGAACTTGAACAATGGACTCCGATAGTTTTATTTGGGGTTTATTGTTGGGTTGGAGCGCGAGTGGACGAGTTATAGTATTTTTTAAATTTTCGAGAGATAATAGGGTGGTTGGCCATTCTGTATAATTTTCTAAAATAGAATTAGGACCACTCAGGGTGATACTATCAGGCGTTAATTGAATAGCAGATTGGAGTTGATGTTCCGCCGCGAAATTTAATTGTCGGTCTAAAATTACGGGTACCTTTTTCGTGGAACTTTCCCCTAATTC
>CALLVC010000370.1 GCA_938010785.1 uncultured Saprospiraceae bacterium | reverse complement strand
CCCAATAAAGAGGCACAGTAAGGAGCGGCGATATATCGACCAAAATCTAAAACTTTATAACCTTTAAGGAGTTGTTGCATGCCTGATTTTATTAAATAGAAAAGTTCTCTTGAATACAATTCAAGTAGATTGAACCAAAGGTAGCCAAAATTAGTTAGTTATTTGTGTTAACTTAATGCTTGTAAAAGGGTTTTCTTATAAAAATGAAAACACCTGCTTTAGTATTACAAATTTTGCCGTTCGATACGGTCCCGATGAAAATCGGGATTAGGAACGCTTAGTATGGAATTTTTATAAGAAAACCCTTATGCTTGTAAAGTACCGTCAAATTCATTTGACGGTAAAAAATTAAAAACGAACACCTGCTATACAACAGTCAGAAATTCGACCGTACATTAAAATTATGAAAAACGTCCTTACCATTTTATATTTCTCTTTATGTAGTCATTTTCTATTGGCACAAATGGTAGTGACTACAAGCAGTAAAAATTATCAAGACCTACAGACTCAGCTAATCTTAGTACCAACCAATATCAATTTCACCCAACAAATACAATATTTCACTTTCCAAGAAACAAAAAAAAATCATTTCAATCCTTTAAATGCTCAACAGCAAATGCCTGCTGCTTATGCATACAAAGACTTGGCGTTCTTTTGTAAAATAGAAGTACAATTAGAAAAAGCAGTCAAGTTGCCCGTGAAATTTCGATTAGGTAGTGTCGATTATGTCGATTATTTAGAAGGTAAAAGAAACAGTTATTAATCAATTTCTTTCCAAACAAGCAGTTTTCTACTTACCTTTGCGTCAAATTTTAAAAACAATTCTTCTTTTGCATTCGTAAATGCATATACTTATATAAAACTCCGCAAAATGATAGGTGGACTAATTTAATTCCATCAACCTTTATTATCATTTTCAAATTATAAAAAATATGAAAAGCAAATTAAATCTTCGTTTCGGGATTATTTCAGCAGTAGTGCTATTCGCAGCGTTAAGCCGTTTAGCAATGACCGAATTACCTAATGTTTCGCCATTAGGCGCAATGGCTTTATTTGGAGGGGCTTATTTCTCCAAGCGTTATTTAGCAGTTCTTATTCCATTATTCGCCTTATGGATAAGTGATGTGGTTTTAAATAATACGATTTATGCCGCTTACTTTGAAGGATTTTCTTGGTTCGGTACGCCTGTGGTATATTTAAGTATCATCGTCATTGCTTTGATGGGAACGAAGTTGTTGAAAAAGATAAAAGTCAAAAATTTATTAATAGCTAGTTTGCTTACTTCTTTGGTTTTCTTTTTGATTACCAATTTAGGTAGCTGGTGGGCATTGCCAATGTATACAAAAGATATTACAGGTGTTATTGCAGCTTATGCAGCAGGATTACCTTTCTTTTTAAGTACTATTCTAAGTAATCTGTTTTTTACCGCAGTCTTATTTGGTGGGTATGAGTTGTTGAAGCAGCGAGTGCCTGCATTTGCTTAGTCTTTTTTAACACATACGAGTCACATGGTGAAAAACACATAGTGAACAGAGTTTTAGAATAAACTATGTTCACTATGTGAAAAATACTATTGTGACTATGTGTTAAAATTCACTACTCTCCGTAAGAAATCCGATAAATCACATCTGCAAAATCATCGGAAACTAAAACAGAACCATCCGGCATTGGTTCCAAATCCACAGGTCTTCCCCACGCTTCTCCGTCTTCTAACCAACCACTAGCAAAAATTTCTTTAGTCGTCGCACCTGCATCTACATTGACCATTGATAATTGGTATCCAACAGGGGTACTTCGATTCCAAGAACCATGTTCTGCTATTAACAAACGGTTTTTATAAGCAGCGGGAAATTGTTGTCCAGTATAAAAAATCAAACCTAAGGGGGCAGTATGTGGACCGATTTTCACCGTAGGCGGGGTAAATTCATCACAAGTACGATTACCTGCCAGTTTATCATCTGGTGTATCACCTTGGTGGCAATAAGGATAACCAAAATGGAGTCCATCTTTAGGTGCATGGTTCAACTCACAAGCGGGCATATCATCGCCCATCCAATCTCTTCCATTATCCGTAAACCACATTTCCTTCGTTTCAGGATGCCATGTAAAACCTACCGTATTTCGAATACCTTTGTGAACAATTTCTCGGTTTTTGCCGTCTGGGTCAATTCGAGTAATGGTATTAAAAATTTCGTCTTCAGACTCACAAATATTACAGGGTGCACCAACAGGAACATACAATTTTCCATCAGGGCCAAACTCGATATATTTCCAAGCGTGATGTTTTTTGGAAGGATAAGTATCATTAATCACGACAGGTTCTGGCGGCGTAGCTAAATTATTTTCAATATCATCGTAGCGCAAAATTCGGTTATGCTCTGCAACGTACAAAGCGCCATCTCTAAAAGCAACACCATTAGGCATGCTTAATTTTTTATCAATCAAAAACTGTTCATCCGCTTTATTATCTCCATCATTGTCGCGCAGGGCATAGACCTTCCCCTCCCCTCTTGTGCCGACAAAAATAATTCCCTTTGGAGAACGCACCATCGTCCGTGCATTTTTCACGTTTTCTGCAAATAGTTCAATTTTAAACCCTTCAGGTAAAGTGATTTTATTTAAATCAACTTCAGGTTTACTTTCGTTTTTATGCACGATAAATCCTGTTAAGAAAATACCTCCCAACAAAATAGCAATAAGCAATAACTTGGATTTCATATTGTTTAAGTTTAGCGAAAGCAAATTCAAACAACTTACTTTCTTTTATAAAAATGTTTACCTTCGTGAAAATAAGTCATTAAACAAATTGACAACCTTATAAGCCCTATAAACCTTATAAACCTTATAATATAAAAGCTAAAATACAACGAATATGTTTACTAGACTTACCTTTTTTCTAGGACTTATCAGCATTTTAACAATTGCCTGTATAAATACGAATCACCAAAAAGAAGCCAAAACCATTTTGGAAGACTTTAAAAATGTCTATGCGCCAGACAAAAGAGTCGCACTCTGGGACTTAGATATTAAATCAGTTAACGGAAAAATAGCGCTATTGGGAGCAACCAATTTACCTGGAGCTAAAGCGGAGTTATTAAACAAGTTAACCAAAGCGGAGATAGCCTTTGATGATAGAATCGAAGTATATCCAACAGCAGATATAGGAGAGAATAGCTATGGCATTGTCAATGTATCTGTTTGTAATATCCGTTCAAAAAATGGACACTCTCAAGAATTAGCGACTCAATCTTTATTAGGAACGCCCATTAAAGTATTAAAGCAAGAAGACAATTGGTTTCTTATTCAAACGCCAGATAAATACATTGCGTGGTTAGATGAAGGTGGTTTTGTACAAACCAATGAAGCTAAATATAAAGAATGGATAAGTAGTCCTAAAGTCATGTATATCAAGGACTTTGGGTTCAGTTATGAGTCCACAAATCTAAATGGTCCAAAGGTATCTGATTTAGTAGCAGGAAATATGTTAAAGTCTATTGGTGTAGAAGAAGAGTTTATAAAGGTAGCTTATCCTGATGGACGAGAAGCCTTTATCCCCGAAGCCGAGGTCGAAAATTATGATACTTGGTTAGCCTCTAGGGCCCCAAATATGACTAATATTTTAGCAACTGCACAAGAATATCTTGGTCGCCCCTATTTATGGGGAGGAACTTCTGGAAAAGGAATGGATTGTAGTGGATTTACAAAAACCGTCTTTTATTTAAATGGTGTACAATTAGCCAGAGATGCTTCCCAGCAAGTACATACGGGGAATGAAATTGAAACAGATGAGACCTTCAAAAATATAGTGCCCGGCGATTTATTATTTTTTGGTAGAAAAGCTACCGAAGAAAAAAAGGAACGTATCACACATGTCGGCATTTATATGGGTAAAGGAGAATTTATCCATTCATCAGGAGACGCTGGGGTAAAAATCGAAAGTCTGGTAAAAGGGGCATCAAATTTTAATCAAAAGCGGCTAGATACCTTTGTAAAAGCAAAGCGAATAGTGAGTTCGTTGGGAAAAAATGGGGTAGATTTGTTAGCACAATTGCCTGAATATAATCCTTCGGAGTTGTAAAAAAGCACGTTGGATATATCGAAGTAATAGTGCTGTGAGAGAATATTTATCGTTTAAGAAAGTTCAAATTAAATGGCTATTGGTAAACGGTTCACGGCCAAAACCGGATAAACTGAAAGTAGTCTGTTTACAAAACAACTCATAACTCATAATTACTATATCCTCTTCTTCCAACCCTGATGAATCGCCCCATTAATCGAATCCCGTTTTGCACCAGTAACTGTTTTTAGTACATTGGGTACATTCTCTACGCGCATAACGCCCATCCAAGCCATTAAAGCCGCTTCTTTAAATTGGATAATGGCATCGTTAGGGATAATGACTTCTATATCGGCTATTTCGTTGCAATTTTCTTGCAGCCTTTCCATGAGGTAAGTATTAAACGCACCACCTCCAGTAGCCAATAGAGAAAATGTTTTCTTTTCTACCTTTTCTTTACGAATAACTTGTTTAATGGCAAAAGCAATTTGGTAGGCAATATGCTCTACGAAAGTACATAATTGATTAGGTATGGCTTTATTGTCTTGCTCTAGTTCACTAAGAATAGCTGTTTTACTCCATGCATTGTCTAAAGATTTTGGATAGGAAGTTCTATAAAAGTCTTTTCGATTAATTGTTTTTAGTAAATCAGGAAGCACTTCCCCGACCCTAGCAATTTGCCCATCTTCGTCATAAGCTAAATTTAATTGATTGGCTAATGCGTTCAATAGTTGATTAGCGGGACAAATATCAAAGGCTAGGATAGTATCCTGAAGCACACAAGTAATATTGGCAATCCCACCTAAATTTAAATAAAAATCATGTCCCGGTAAAAGGTATTTATCGATGATAGGCGCTACTGGTGCACCTTGACCATCAATGGCAATATCTTGAAGTCTAAATTGATTGATAACGGGAAAGCCAGTTATTGCAGCTAATGCAGAGCCATCGCCTATTTGGATGGTCATCCGTCCCAATGGGTCATGGAAAATAGTATGTCCATGTGAAGCAATAAAATCGGGTTCTATTTGATGTTCTTTTACAAAAGCATTGACCATATCCCCCATATAATGGCCTAGATAGGTGTGGGTTTTCGAAAAATTAAGGGCGTTTTGGGTAGGTAACTGGCTAAGTCGAGCGACCCATGATTCAGAAAAGGCTAAAGTATCAGCAGCCAAGATTTCCCAATCATGTACGATTAAACTATCTTTCTTTTTTTCAACGTCAAAACTACAATAGGCAATATCTAAACCATCCAAGGAACTGCCAGACATTAAGCCTAATACTTTATAATTTTTTTTGGACAAAAGAAGAGGATTAGAGGTTATAGGAAGTTATTGGAGGTTATTAGCAGTTGTTATCGAAAAACGGAAATTGAGTGCTGTTATATAGGAGATTTAGCGTTAAAGACTAACCTGTCTATTTTCTTGCACTTAATACATTCAAATAAACCGATAATAACTTCGAATAACTCCAGCTCTTATTGGAATGGGGCTGTCTCATAAGTAAAAACAAAAAATGAAAACCGAATAAAATGTGGACTTCCTCCCCTCCCCCCCTCCAATGGGGGAAATGCATCGTGCAAGAAAAGAAATCCGTACTTTACCCACCCGACTGCGTCTTGCGGGCGGGTTTGGTGCTGTTTTTCAAAAAAGGACTTATGAGAGAGCCTCTACCTATTCTATTTCTTCAATTTTTCAGTATATTCAGCGACTGCCTTAATCTTAGCATCACTTAATAAACCTTTAAACGGCGTCATAGTATTTCGACCGTTAGTGATAACATCAATCTTTTCTTCCATAGTTAAAGAAGATTCAGTTAGATTAAAAGCTCCACTTGCGCCCATGTCT
>CALLVC010000369.1 GCA_938010785.1 uncultured Saprospiraceae bacterium | reverse complement strand
TTTCCCCGGAGATGTGATTGGATTATATGATTCCGGTAACTTTAAAATTGGAGATGCATTGACCGAAGGAGAAAAATTAAATTTTAAAGGAATTCCAAGCTTCTCTCCTGAACAGTTTCGATATGTTGTTAATAAAGACCCCCTAAAATCTAAACAATTAAATAAAGGGCTTACCCAATTAATGGATGAAGGAGTTGCTCAATTATTCCACCGAGAATTTAATAATAGAAAAATTATCGGTACTGTAGGGGCACTACAATTTGATGTCATCCAATATCGACTAAAGCACGAATATGGTGCTTCTTGTGCTTATGAACCCGTCAATTTGCATAAAGCTTGTTGGGTAGAATGTGATGATGAGGCGGTTTTTAAAGAATTTTTAAGTCGTCGTAAACGAGATATTGCCAAAGATAAGGATGGGCTTATTGTCTTTTTAGCAGAATCTGCTTGGACCTTAAAAATGGCGCAGGATAACTTTCCTAAGGTGACTTTCCATTTTACTAGTGAGTTTTAAGTAATGGTTTTATTGTTGAATTGCTATTAGTCATATAACAATTCAACAATAAAATCAGACAAATATCAAAACGTCATTCTCACTAATTTCAATCGACTCTTCCGCTCACTAGGAACTAAAATTTCATTATAAGCGACCTGCTTACTTTCTCGGAAGCGTAAGCGTAAATCTTGACTAGCTGTATTCAGAATACTATTTCTATCAAAACCTCCATCCCCTTTAATAATATATTCACTCACCGTATTTTCATTGCGAATCTCATCATTGTAAATTAGTCTTAATTGCCTAGCTGTCTTCGCTAAAAAGAAAGAGGAAAAAGCAGCATCGTCATCTTGAGAGAATTGCTTTTTATGTAAAATCTCTTCCCAGTGATGTTCTCCGTTTGGGTGTACCGAAAATAAAAATAAATCTTCATAATAATGATCTACTGCAAATCTTCCGTTTTCTAATCTAGAATTGAAAGCACGTGCAGTTGTCGTAGTGTTCGCGGCTGTACCTGTGCTTCTTTCAAAATCTTTTAACTGCTCACAAACAATTACGGCACCACCATCTTGTCTTATCACAATATCTTGTATCCCTACATCAAACAACCCTTTGGTCACTTTCGTCTTTTTATCTACTAATTGCTCCTTAAAAGCTTCTCCAAAATTATAAAAAGAAAGCGTATGGTCGGCGGTCCCGCCAAATGGAATCCTCATGTAATAATAACCTTGCGTGCGTCCTTTATTTTTTTCGGAATGCATACCACCTCCAATAATACTTCTATTTAAATTATCAATTTTAAAGTAGGTATCATAAGATAACTTTCCTTCTAAAGACACTTTTGTTATTGGCGCTTTTTCTTCGTTGGGTGGTTGATAAATAAATTCAAAAAAGTGAGGCTTGTCTTTTTTCAATCGGTCATTGTCTCGAGTAAGCACCATATGCATTCCTCCTTCATTATCTACTAACATTTGATAAAAATCTGCTCCATAATTTAAATCTTTTGGTTCAAACTCTTTGTCCCATATGGATTCCATTTTTCTCAAATCAAATACAGACACTTCTATTTTAGTATAATATTCTGTATGGTAAAGTAGAATCTTAGCTTTATCTTCTGATAATAAAACTTCAGGATCAGGTGAATAAAAACGTTTACCAAAATTATAAACCATCGTTGAATCTACTAAATTGGCCGCTTCATTATACTTATGTACTTTAATAATAGAATTTCCTTTTTCCTTGTACTTGTAGATTACATAAAAATATTCTTCCAAACCAAAGACATCTAGTACTTGAGGCCGTTTTTTATCCAATTCTAATTCTTTGGTCCAACTCAACCCAAGTAACTCATTATTGTAGGCTTGCACCTCAAATTCAGTACCTTTGTCGCGGTACAACAAGGTTTTTTCGTTGAATTTGCCTATAATTGAATAACTTTGGTCGGAACGAAGTGTTATCTCTTCCGATACCGTTATTTCTTGACTAATACCAAATTGACAAAAGGAACAAAACAAAGCGATTATTAATAGTTGAACTTTCATAAAAACGATTTTTCGGAATAAAATTTCTATCCTATGCTTACTTAATATATAACAGCTATTTTTAATAAGCAAATTAATTTTATTTTGTTCTTGTTTTCTTATAAATACATTACCTATTGTAGGTTCTAAGACTATAGAAAATACTTAAATTGATGTAGCATATGATTTTCTCAAAAAAATTTAAATTCTGCCTTTTTGCTTGTCTCTTTCTTTGTGCTTGTAAAAGTGCTGACTGTGGATGCCCCATGGCCGAACAAACGACTACTCCGATTCAAGTAACTAAAGCGCAAAAAGAATTTAAGGTAATTACTAATACTAAGTAAGTCATAATGATTAAATTCCTGTTTTTCAACAATATTCAACGACTACCGTAAGTTTATCGAATAAACAATTTTAATGATTGATTCTGCTTCCCATTTGCTTATTAAGTGTCCTCTTATGAAGTACCTTTTACTTTCCCTTTTCACCTCACTCTTCTGTACTACCGCTTTTTCACAAGATAGTGTACAAGTGAATGACTTAAAAATTGGACAATGGAAATCTCATTTACCTTACCATGCTGGTAACTGGGTCACCCAAAGTGAGACAACTATTTATTATGCTTCTCCTTTCTCCCTTTTCACCATTGAAAAAGAAGATTTTGCCGTTGACTTTATTTCTACTGTGGATGGATTATCTGATGTTGGCGTAAATATCATCAAATATAATCCTAACTCAGAAGCACTATTAGTCATTTATGATAATAGTAATATTGACCTAATCAAACCGGATGGGATTGTCAATTTTAATGATATTCAACAAAATACTTCTATCGTAGGTGATAGAACTATTTATGATATTTTATTTGAAGGCAATGCTGCTTTTTTATCTACTGGTTTTGGCATCGTCAAATTAAATTTAGACCGAGAAGAATTTGAGTTTACCACTTTTACGGGAGTTCCTGTTTTAGGTATGGCCATCTTTGAAGATAATCTTTATGCTTCCACTGATGAAGGTGTCTATCGAGTATCAAACGACCCCTCTATTAATTTGGCAGATTTTAATAACTGGCAGTTGTTAGATGTCGCTGATGGGTTTCCTCCTGTCTATAGTTCTAATGCCATTGCAACGCATCATAACAGCCTTTACATTGATATTAATGAGGCATTATTCCGTTACCAAAATGGCGTACTAACTGAGATTCACGTAGAAGAAGATTTTGGTATTGAGTTTTTGTCTGCTGGCAATGAATTTTTAATCGCTGGTCTCGCTTGTAAAGGTAATTGTCGTGGTAAAGTATTATTTTTTAAAGAAGATAATTCTTTTCTTACTGCTGCTAGTAGATGCGTTGACCGTACTCAATATGCCATCGAAGAACAAAATGGTCGGATTTGGTATGCTGACCAATTTAGAGGTATTCGCTATGCTAACCAAGCTGGTGAAAATTGTAATTTTTTAGATTTTGATTCGCCCGGTTCTCATAACAGCAGTGAAATTTTACTCGCTAATGACAAGGTGTATATTGCGGCAG
>CALLVC010000368.1 GCA_938010785.1 uncultured Saprospiraceae bacterium | reverse complement strand
GATTTTTATACCAGAAATCTATAATCTGATAAATTAATACTAATAATTAAAAAAGAAGTTTCTATTGAATTGAAAATTCAATATTGATGTACTAAAATCGGTAGGAAGGTAATTGACTACAAAGATACAATTTTTCTTAGTAAATATCTATTTTTTCACTATTTGTAATAGTTAAAATTCGCAATTGAATTTAGTATTTTAAAAATTCAACAGTACTATTCTCTACAAGAATTGCAAAAAGACGCTTCCTTTATTTAATTTTATAAGCAACAAAGGTGCCTTTACTTACTAATTTTCTACCACCTATTCCATAAACTCGCTGTCCACTACTATTAATAACGATTCTATCCGTACCAATTACTTGTAAAGCCGTATTATTTGTTAGAAATTCTTCAAATCGCCTTGCCTTTTTTCTTAAAGATTCATCAGGAGTACGGTCAATAGAAGCGACTTGGTAGTCGACTATTAAATAGCGATATCCTTGGTCTTTTAGCACTCTTACAAGTTGTAATTTATTGGGTACTAAATTATAAGTATTATCAAAAAAGGCTAATTGATTATCGTCCAATACTCTTTCATCATTTCGACTAATAAAATATTGAAAATAAGTACCTATTCTATAAACCAATGCATCTGGTTGGCTATTAACTTCCGACAAAACATCCGCATAAGCAGGAAATAAGAAGTCTATCAAACCATTCTTATTCATTTTACCTAAACCATACAATAATGGACCATAATGAACAGCTCCTTTGTTTAATTCTTCTTGTGTCCCGCCCAATGCCCTTTGTTCAGCATTTAAGGCTTCTGTATAATTTCCTAATCTATAAGTTAAAGCACAAATCATCCAAATAGAACCAAATAGGAAAAAAGCATATTTAAAAAACTGAGTCTGTTTCCTATTTTTCAAGGCATCCACGCCAACAAATATCAAACCTAATGGTAGCATTAAAAGTCCATACCAAATAACTCCTGCACCTAATATCAACCACAAGAAACAATACATTAAAAAGAAATAGGCAATTACTCTAGCTAACTTAGAAGCATCTTTCATTCTATTTTGAAGCAGGAAAAAAACCAAGACAAATAGTAAAAAAAAGATAGGATAAGTTACTGAGTCTCCTTCACCAGATATCGTATTAATCACATTATGGTGAATTGGAAGATAAATAGCATTAGCCACCTTTGTGAGTTGCAATTTCATATGCACTAAGGGCATAGACATAAATGGACTTTCTACTAGTTCTTTTGATAAAGTAGCTCCAACTTCGTCTACTTTCACCAATTTATTCGACCGATAGCCAGAAGGCAAACTAACAATCATGAAAAGAATCATTAGACTTACCATTACTAGTTTTAGCCATTTATTTTTAATACCAAACAATATTAAAATAGGTAGAAATAATAAAAATAAATAACCAATATCTAAAAACGGACCACTAAGATTAGTGTTCATAACTACATCATAAGGCAAAGAAAAATATTTAGGCAATAGTTCTTCATAGCCCATATATCGATGTAGCTCTTCTCTTGTCGCGGAATAAACTTCCACTTTTTTATCTTGAGCTGTTGCTTTGTTTTCAGCAGATTCAGCGGAGCTATTTTGCTGAGCAAACAGGGTCACTAGTGATAGCAATGTTGCTAAGGCAAAAAGAGAAAAACGAAGGATAAATTTATTATTATTCATTTGTAAAATCACGTTCATTCAAATAATCACAAAAAATAAGATAAGAAGCCATAAGTACGTGATCCCAATTATCTTATACTTTTTGACGGGTTCTTTTTAATTTAGGCATCCCGTCCGCAAGCGGTTCACCCGTACGGGTTCATGTTATTTTTTGCAGCAATAGCGGCTATTACTTCAAAAAATGCCTTGTCTAAATCAAAAATACCCTCGGTCAAAAACTTAATTTAATTATGTCTAAGTACTTAAAAAAATAAATGATTATCTATTTTTTTGTTTTTTCTTTCTATTGGGATATATTTCAGGGATACCAGCTGGCTTGCCTTCTATGAGTGTTTTAATACTCAGCTCACCTGTTTCTTGAAAGTTTTTAACCGGCCAAGGAGCGTATATAAGTCCTATTAAAAATAAATAGATAGCGCTAATTTTCACTAAGCTAATCAACTGGTCTTTTTGCTTATATCCAACATACCCTAAAGCCACTAAACCTATCAATCCCATTACCCATTTTAAAGGTTCCGTTCCAAAATGATAAGCTCGTAAAGAAGTATCCAAATCACCAACAAGGATAACAAAAATAGTCAAGGCAAAATTGGCAAATAATCCTATTATACCTCCTTTTTGATAAGAAAAGACGGTTAAGATTGCCAAAATAAAGATTAAACCAGTCAATTTAATACCTAGTGCCATTCCTGACAAAATACCCAAGATGACAACTAATTGTTCTGATTCTGATAAAAAAGAAGTGAGCAAACCTTTAGTTTTTTCTGGTGATGCTTCTGTGTTTGCCGTACTAATTTTTTTAATTTCACTAGCGGCATCTTTAGTAGAAATCCACTTAATTAAAACCAAAAAGGCAGTCAATAAAATAAATAGTAATCCTAGGTCTGTTTTTATATCTCTAAAAGATTGATAATTAATAATAGGTAAGCTATAAAAGATAGCAGCTATCGATAAGGAAAAGTTAGGATTTAACCATTTTCTAGCTATTTCATAAATAACAAACAAACTCAAAATACCACCAGCTACAGATAAAGCAATTACAATTTCAAGTTGGCCAAAAATCACATTACCCAATGCTATAAAAATGGACCAATAATAAGGGGAATAGCCTTCAATCAAGCCACCATATTGGCTAACCAAATTGGGTAAATTTAGATAGATAGCCAAAGCATCAAACCCAAAAGGAACTGGCCTAACATTGGCCATTAAAATCAAGCTAATAAAAACCAGTATTAAAAAGAAACTAATAAAACCAACCCAATTAAAATCATCAGATTGATTCAATGGTTTTAAAAGCGTAAATTGTAAAAAAGCTAGTGTAGATTTCCAACCTATTCCTAAAACGCCAATGATAAGAGGTGAAACGTAAAGTGCTTTAAATAAGGCGAAAAAAGCTAAAATAGTTATAAATAAAGATAACAACGTAATACCAATACCTATTTTAATTAGGCTAGCTTCTCTTGGTTGGAATTGGACACTAAATAGAGCGGTCATTACTAAATCGCCCAAAACATAACACGCCATAAAAACAGCATAGGTACAAACCAAGATGTAAGAAATCTTACCCAAAAGCGTAAACCCCTCAAAAACACTTAAGAATTCATTACTTATTTTGTAATAATGAGTCCAAAGGATGACTGAAATAATCAACATTGTCAAAACATAAACACCTCCACCACCAAAAATATATTGGGCAAGTCGATGGTTTTTCCATTTCTTCATAGCAAAGAAAGTTCCACCACCAAGTCCCCCTAAAAGTAATAAAGTATCATAATATTGAAAATGAGTAAGTCCTACGGAATAACTAGGGTGATAATACCAATAATCAATAAAGATAAAGATAGCCCACAAGGCGCAAAATCCAATAGTCAATGCTTTATCTAATTGGGAAGTCATTAGTTTTTGTATTTGAAATAATTACGTATTGATATATAGTAAAACAATCTAATTGTAATAGCCTTAATTCGAAAATTATGATTGTTATTAACTATAGGATAAGCTTCGAAAAAAGTTTACTGTGTAATTATGAAAAAATAATAAAAAGTGAAAATATTATTTAAGACAAAGATATAACACATTGCCTAAATTGATTTCTCCTTTGGGTGTAAATTATACATAAGAACAGCATAAAATGGAAATCTATTTCAGCTTCTTTTCACTTCAAACGAAAACTCTGATTAAAAGGTTAGGCTTTCAAATGATAATTTGCTACTATAACGAACCTTTTAATCTCTAAAATAAGCATCAAAATAAGGAAATATAGCGTATATATATAAAGTTACCTTAAATATTGAGACACTTGTATTTATAAAACATTGATAGTGGAGATAAATAAATTCACATTTTTTCAAAGTTACTTAATAGTTGTATCTCAAGGGATAACAAATTAAATTATATGCAGTTAGAAATATATCAGTGGCTAGGGCCCATATTATCCATATTTTATATCATTCGTACTTTCAGACAGTACACACTGGGCAAGTCTAGTCCTAGAAACACAGTGGTATGGATAGTTTTCTGGTTTGGGGTAGCCCTTTTATGTATCATGCCAAATAAAATTGCTGATTCATTAGCAGAAGGATTAGGCTTTCGAGATAGGCCCAATGCGATTATTTTTGTAGCTTTAGGCTTATTGTTTCTAATGGTTTTTTATTTGTCTGCTGCCCTCAATCGGGTGGAGAATCAACTAACTGATTTAGTAAGAAAAATAGCGCTTACGGAAGCCCGTCAAGCCGAATTGGATGCACTAGCGCAAAAAAATAATTTAACCTCGCCAATCATAACGTCAGTAACTAATACAACAATAGGAATTGTGAATGAACCAGTATCTAATACAGAAAATATGCTGGAAGATATCGAAGAATTAGAGAATATTGTCAATAAATTACTTCCAGGGACTACTGATGAGAGTAAAGATAATATACCCAATGCTGGAAAAATGCCTAAGTCAAAGTCTAAAAAATGAAAATCGTCTTTGTCTTAGAAAATTATTTTCCAAATATTGGAGGAGTAGAAAGTTTATTTAAAAGCTTAGTAGAATCACTAGCTAATGAAGGACACGAAATTACTATTGTCACCTCTAGAATTACGTCCGAGTCCCTCTTAAAGGAAAAAAAAGGGAATATTTTCATCCGTAGAATGCCTTTTAATAATCGATATTTGTTTACCATTTTAGGTTTTTTCTATGCGCTTCCTTATATACGTCAATGCCACTTAGTCCATACCACTTCTTATAATGCCGCCGTTCCCGCTTTTTTTGCCGCTAAACTTTTTGGAAAAAAAGTAATCATTACCTTTCATGAAGTTTGGGCAGATTTATGGAATCAATTGCCATATATGGGCAAAATAGGAAAAGGAGCTCATAATTTATTTGAGCAATTTTTATTGAAGTTGCCATTCAATCATTTTGTAGGTGTTTCTAAAAGTACGTCCACAAATTTGGCAAAAGCAGGTATAAAAAAAGAGAAGATTAGCACAATTTATAACGGTATTGATTACACCGAATTTCAAGATACTACTCCCTCTTTAGTTCAAAAACAAAAGAAATTTACTTATACTTATTTTGGTAGGCTAGGAATTTCCAAGGGCTTAGATTTATTAATGGAAGCTATACCTAGCATCCAATCAAAATATCCCGACAGCCAAGTAAATTTAATAGTGCCTAAAGTACCTGCTAATTTTCTAAAAAAGATAGAAACCTTTATTCAGAATCACCAATTGGCAGAATATGTAATTTTAAAACATCATCTATCCTTTGAAGCATTAAAAAAAGAAATCAGGGCAAGTCATTGTGTGATTATACCTTCCTACAGTGAAGGATTTTGTTTTGCAGCTGTAGAAACCATAGCTTTGGGCACCCCACTTATTTCTTCAGACCAAACGGCATTAAAAGAGGTAGTTTGTGGGCAATATATAAAAATGGATAATTTTTCTGTAGACAGCCTAGTAAAAGCAATGGAAAAAGCGAAGGAAGGAAAGTGGGAAAAAACACCAATTAGGAAATTTGAACTAAAAGAAACGATTAAACAGTACAATCAATTATATGAACAAATAGTGAAGTATGAAAAGAAAGGATAATTACATGTGGCTTTGAATATATATTTCCTGTGCAACGAATTCATCGTTCATCGTTCATCGTTCATCATTTACTCTAAATTACTATGAAAATAGCCATCATAGGAGACGCATTAGATTATCAATATGCTGGTATTTACTATTATACCAAAGAATTAATTAATGCTTTGGCGCACATAGATAAAAAGAATGAATATTGGATAGTCCGAGAAAAATCTGCTGGTGATATTAGCAAAAATGTAAAAGAGTTAATCATTCCATCGAAAAAAATTCCAGGTGCTGGTGCTTATCGACTTTTTGTAACCATTCCAAAAAAATTAGCACAAAAAGGGGTCGATATAGTTGTAGAACCTCGACATTTTGGCCCGTTCAATCTACCTAAAAAAATCAAACGAGTTACGGTGATTCATGACCTCTCCCCTATTCATTATCCTCAGTGGCATCAATTTGCTAGTAGTAAATTACAGCAATTATTCTTACCAACAATTTTAAAAAGAGCAGATCACATTATTACCAATTCAAACTTTACGGCACAAGATGTAATAAGTTATTTTCCTTTCACCAAAAATAAAACTAGCGGTATTTTACTAGGGAAAGAAGATTTTTTCGAACCTAAACCTAATCCATCCATTTTAGCAAAATTAGGATTACACACACCGTATATACTACATACGGGAACAATAGAACCAAGAAAAAATCTACGACTTTTAGTAAAAGCTTTTGAACAAATAAAGACCGAAAACGCTACGAATTTACAATTAGTTTTAGTTGGAAAAT
>CALLVC010000367.1 GCA_938010785.1 uncultured Saprospiraceae bacterium | reverse complement strand
CTTAATAATTATTGTGGGCAATGGATAAGACATTGCGGTTGGCATCCAGATTGGAATATTCGACTATTTAATCGAAAAATTGCTCAATGGAAGGGTGATTTTGTCCATGAAAAATTAGCTTTTTCTAACAAGGTCAAAGTTGTTCGATTAAAAGGCTTGTTGCATCATTATTCCTACCAAAATTCAACGGACCACTGGCAACGAATTGAAAACTACGCTCAACTCTCTGCCCGACAACTCTTTCAGGATGGAAAAAAGGCAACTTTAGTTAAGTTGTGGTTAGCGCCAGTTGCTCGCATTATTCGTACTTATTTTTTGAAATTAGGATGTTTAGATGGAAAAGCTGGATGGACCATAAGTAAAAGAACGGGCTATTTAGTGTATCGAAAGTATCAATTATTAAAAGAAATGCAAACGAAAAGTTAATTGGTTTAACGTATAACAAAGCAAGTAGCATTATATCCGTTTTACTCGTAAATTCGTGCTATCATGAGCAGAACAGTTATAACATTTATCGTTCTTTCTTTGCTCGGCTTGATTGTCATTCAGGTCGGAATGTTGCGTATTGGCCTGATAAAAGAGAGTGAGAGTTATAATTCGGAAATAAGTGCAGTAATGTTGGATGTAAGTACCAAATTATTTGAAAACACAAAGCTAAGTGAGCAAATAGCGGCATTGAGTAAAGAAACAGATATAGATAAGCGAACGATTTTTAATACCGATTCCCTTCCTTTTAATACTAGAAAAGAAATTGATTTCCTGTTTAGAAAACAATTAGAAGCTAGAGAGATTTCGGTAGGCTATGCTTTTGCTTTAACTAATAGAGAGAAGGATTTAGTATTGGCGAGCAAAAATTTTGAGGCTGACCAGTTTATTTATAATAGATATGCTCGTCGTTTAGGATTGGTCAACGAATTGTGTCAATGCGAAATCACCCTACACTTTTATCAAAAGACCTTAATGACCTATTTCTTTAGTAGACTGGCTTACTTATTAATTCCGAGTTTATTTTTTCTACTGATTATTGTGGGTGGTTTTAGCTTTCTAGTGTACACCATAAATAAGCAAAAGCGTTTATTGACGATTAAAAATGACTTTATAAATAATTTGACCCATGAGTTAAAAACACCTGTTTTTTCGATTTCTTTAATAGCCAAAGTTTTTAAAGAAAGTTTAAAGCAAAATAAAACGCAAAAACTAGAAGAGTATTTAGGCTTATTGGAAAAAGAGAATACAAAATTAAAAGGGCATATTGACAAAGTATTAGAATTAGCCTCTTTAGAAAATGGGAAATATAATTTACAAAAAGAGCCTTGTGATTTTCATGATATCATCAATGATGCGATTGCTGGATTTGCGTTGAAAATAGAAACCCAACAAGGTAAATTAAATAAAACATTTCAGGCAGTCAGCACTCAATTAGCTTTAGATAAAACCCATTTTAAAAATGTCATTCAAAATTTGTTGGATAATGCTATTAAATACAGCAAAGGACAACCTGAGATTAGCATTGTAACCAAGAGTGATAACCAAAAATTATCCATTGCAGTAAGTGATAATGGAATGGGCATTGCGCCAGAACACCAGAAACATTTATTCGATAAATTCTATAGAGTAACGACGGGAAATATTCACCATGTAAAAGGGTTTGGGTTGGGATTAAGTTATGTCAAGTATATAGTGGAGGCGCATGGTGGTTCCATCTCAGTCAACAGTAAAAAAGATGAAGGAGCGACTTTTTTGATGGAGTTTCCTTTGCGAGTTTAATAAGGTTAATAAGGCTGATGAGGTTAATAAGGCTGATAAGGTCTCAACCGAGAAAGTTCAAATTCATCCCGATAGCTATCGTGGACAAGCTTGAATTCAAATTTACAAAGCATTGACAGCTAACTTCTTTAAAGATGACCATAGGGCGGACGAAAAGTCGCTTTTATAATATGTAATCGACTGATAAAAGTCGATGCCGATTGCCATCGGCATGAAATATTAGTTTGAAGATACAATCTATAGCCATCAGGCTAAGGGAGTATTGACCGAAAAGCAGGAGATACTTTGAAAGTATCTCCTGCTAGGGGAGCCTAGAAAGCGATACTTTCAGAGTATCTCTTTCTTTAGCCTGACGGCCTTTGGATGCAATCTTCAAACATCGACTATCAATTTTTCAAAGGTTTATATATTATGATTTTGACTTTTCGTTCGCCCTAAAGATGACCATTTGATTTTGACACACTTTTTTGAACACTCCACTCATTCACCTCATAAACCTCATAAACCCTATAAACCTCATAAACATGATACCAAAATTATTATTAGTAGAAGACGATAGCACGCTAGGTTACATTCTAAAAGAGTATTTAGAAATGAAAAACTTTGCGGTGACTTGGGCAAAAAACGGACTAGAAGGACTAGAAAAGTTCAGAGAGCAACAAGTAGACTTATGTATTGTAGATGTGATGATGCCTGAGATGGATGGGTTTACAATGGCGGAACGAATTCGACAACAAGGAAGCGACGTACCTTTGTTATTTTTGACGGCAAAATCTTTGAAAGTAGATGTGTTAAAAGGTTTTAGTTTAGGAGCCGATGATTACATAATTAAGCCAGTAGAAGAGGAGGAATTAGTAGCTAGAATTAATGCAATTTTAAGGCGGTCAGAACATCCAAGTGAGCAGCAAGAAATTTTCGAGGTGGGTAATTATACCTTTGATAGCAAAAATCAAAAATTAACTTTTGCAGGAGAAGATAAATATTTGACAGAAAGAGAAGCACATTTATTACGTTTACTTTGTTTGAGTAAAGGCAATTTACTATCTAGGCAATATGTATTGAAAAGTATCTGGGGAAAGAGTGATTATTTTAATCGTAGGAGTATGGATGTATTTATTTCAAAATTACGGAAGTATCTATCGAAGGATGAGCGGATTCAGATTACAAATGTCCACGGTAGCGGATTTATTTTGTCAGATTAGAAATTGACAATTTCTATCCCTTTTACTGTTTGTTCAAACCAACGAACTGGAGTTTGAATTTTATCGCCAGTTTGCGTATCACATTTAAAGAATAGATAGAATAACTGAAGTTCCGTTCCTACCTTATCCAATAATAAATTTAAACGTTCTTGACTTTTTTCGGGCCGATTGTATAAGGCAAATAATCGCCAAGCGTAATAAGCCTCATCGTGCATTTCGGTGATGTTTAGCAAAAGCTGGTCATCAACGTATTTTTCTAAGAATTTCCGAGCATAAACACCGTGGTGCTTACTCCAATCTCTAGGAGTGCCTTTATCTTCAATATGTTTAAAAGAGTCGTGCACATAAGTAATGAGGCGTAATTTTTCACGAACTTCCGGAGAGACAGGTAACTTATCAACATTAGCTAAGACTTCTGGAATATGATTGATGACGGCGCCTTCTGGATGACCATATCTCGGTGTTCCCCAAAACAAGCCAGCTTGAAAATCAGGGTCGGCAATTATACGCGCCTCCAAATCTGTTTCGGGCTGTAATTTTGCTTCAATTTCATTTTCAATTAACGCTTTATTCATGTTCCGATATTGCAGAGGTCAGGTTTTGTCAGTAATAGAATACGAAAGCAAAGTTAAATGGTTCAGGTCTACCCACCCAATTATTTTGCTTGGTATTTATAATGGTTAACAAAAATAAGGGGCTTGAGTTTGATAATAGCTCAAACAAGCTCAATATATACCTTATTTTCTAAATAAGATATTGAAAAAAGTGAGCCAATAATTAGTTTGATGGTTAATTTCCTGTTAAAGTAACAAAAGCTAGAACGAAATAATTCCCTAAATCGTTAATTTAGACAAGCGTTTAAGTAAGAAGGGTTTTCTTATAAAAATGGAACACCCAAGTAAATGTTTACAAATTTTGCCGTTCGATACGGCAAAATTTGTTGGGAACGTCTAGCTAAGCATTTTATAAGAAAACCCTTTTTAAGTAAGGATTTAATTCATTATTTTTTAATTAAAATACATAAGAACTATGAAGAATATCTTGTCTTTAGTTTTTGCAGGCATTATTGGAGGCTTGATAACCTTAGGAGGATTTCAGTTGATGCAAGATAATGAACCAAACCAAGTGCCCGTAGCGAAACAGGTAAGCACAACAACCCCGATTTATACAGGAAGTAAACCAATACCATTAAATTTTACAGAGGCTGCCAATATCGCGATGCCAACAGTTGTACATATAAAAGCCTCAGAGAGTAGAGGCGCCGCTCAATATAGAAGAGATGAGGAGCAAGAAAGTCAAGGGGATATGTTTGATTTTTTCTTTAATTCACCATTTGGTGGTTCCCCTTTTGGAAGAGGTCAGAAAAAAGGAACGGGCTCCGGTGTAATTATTTCGGAAGATGGGTATATCGTCACGAATAAACATGTGGTAGATTTTGCGGATGAATTAGAAGTGACTTTATATGATGACCGAACATTTAAAGCCACTAAAATAGGGATTGACCCAAGAACAGATTTGGCAGTCATAAAAATAGATTCAGAAAATTTACCTTCGATTGAATT
>CALLVC010000366.1 GCA_938010785.1 uncultured Saprospiraceae bacterium | reverse complement strand
GGTACTGGAAATATTGATATCGTCTTTAATGAATTAGATGCCCTTTTTAATATAGACTTAAAAGAAAAAAAAGTAAAAGCTAACTTAACTCAACTAGATTTTATAAGAATCGGAACTTCTGGTTGCCTAAAAGGAGATATTCCACTAAATACCTTTTTGGTCTCCGAATTTGCGGTGGGAATGGATAATTTATTGACCTATTATCAATTCAAGCGAAATCCACCTGAAAAGCATTTAAAGCAATCTTTGAAATATTACTTAAAAAATAAAGAAACTAAAATAAATAAAGTGCCTTATGTCTTTCAAGGCAATCCTAGTTTGATGCATCAATTAGGCAATGATATGATAAAGGGAATTGCCCTGACTTGCCCAGGTTTTTATGGTCCACAAGGCAGACAATTAAGAGCCAATAATAAGGAAGCTAACCTACTTGACCATTTTGTAGGATTTAATCAACAAAACTTTGGCCTAACAACCGCACAAAAAAAATACGAATGGCAAATCACTAATTTCGAAATGGAAACCGCAGGTATTTATGGCATGGCTAATTTATTAGGACACCGAGCGATTTCTTTTAATGCCTTGTTGGCGAATCGAGCCACGGGTGAATTTAGTAGCCAACCGAAGAAAGTAGTCGATACCTTAATAAAAACAGTCCTTGAGAAAATTAATTAACACTCCCCCACTTTGAAATTTTATATTTAAAACCTGCCCGCTGCGCAGTCAGTCGGGTTTCACATTTTACATTTCTTCAATCCTTTCCTTTAATTTATCCTAAGGAAAACCTATTTTTGCCTTTCTTAGGAACGAGAGATTAATAAAGTGTACATCTTCAGCTTTAAGATTTTTGTTCCAGTTGTTCTTTAAAAAATGAGATTTATGTTGATATAATGAGCACTTTTTAAGAGACAAATGGGGCAAAAACCTGCCTGCCGGCAAAGGCAGGGATAAAGATTAGTTGTACACTTTATTTGTGCGTCGTTCCTTAGTCCATTTGACTAGATTTTTAATCGGGATGTAGCGCAGTCCGGTAGCGCACTGGTCTGGGGGACCAGGGGTCGCAGGTTCAAATCCTGTCTTCCCGACTAAAACCGTAGGTTCTCAATAGTACCGACGAACCTACAACCTCTGTAAATCATTGATTTACAGGTTTTTTTTACTTTTGAGACAGGGCAAATGAAAAGTCGTTTTTATAATATGTAATCGACTGATAAAAGTTAAAAACTTTTGAAATATTGGTTTGAAGATACAATCCATAGCCTTCAGGCTAAAGAAAGAGATACGCTGAAAGTATCGCTTTCTAGGCTTCCCTAGCAGGAGATACTTTCAGAGTATCTCCTGCTTTTCGGTCAATAATCCCTTATCCTGACGACTATAGATACAATCTTCAAACATCGACTACCAATTTTCAAAGGTTTATATATTACGATTTTGATTTTTCGTTCGCCCTAATTCTTGATAGCAACATACATTACCAACTTCGTTATCGCAGATGCATATAAATCTCTGGTACTTCCTTATCCAAATAACCAGTCATTTCTAGCAAAACAGCAACACTTTCCTGTGCGCCCTTAAAATTATTGCCTATTTCCCCTTTTTTATGAAAAGCATTTAATTGGGCAACGGTCGTTTCTACAACTGGAGATGTATCATTGACTTTGCCTTGTTTAATTTCTAAAATACTATTACGTAGTTCTAAAATCCAATTTTCTTTTATGTCTGTAAAGGATAATTTTAGTTTTAAGTTTTTAGTACCTGCTTTCTCTGCATCTACTAAATATCGCCAAGCATTAAAAATTTGGTCAGGGGTAATTCAAAAGCATTTTTCTATAAGAAAACCCTTTAGTTGAATGCTAATCATTTATTTTTAATATTGGCTAAATGACTATGCAGTAACATACTCATCAAAATTGACCAATTTAGTTTTACGCATATATTCCATCGTTCGACCGGGGTAATTATTAGGAATATTTCCATTCGCCGATTTATACCAACTATCTTCCACTCTTGCCCAAATCATTTCGCTCAGTCGCTTTTGAGTAGATTGATGGTAGGCTTCCATAGTCTCAGCACTTACTTCCATGGTTTTCAATTTATTCTGCTTTATCGCTTGTACACATTGAGCGATATATTCCGCTTGGGCTTCACTCATCAAAATGATGGAGTTATGTCCTAAATTGGTATTGGGTCCATACATCATAAATAGATTGGGAAAGTTAGCAACGGTCATCCCCAAATAGTTAGTAGGCCCATCTTTCCATACTTGTTTGATGGATATTTCTTCTTTGCCCCTAATGTCTAATCCTAATAGGAAAGGGTTGGTTTTAAAACCCGTTGAATAGATTAAAACATCTACGTCGTGGGCTGTTCCATCTCCTGCGACTACACCATTTGAGGTAACGGCTTGAACGCCACCTGGAATCAACTTCACCGAAGGAAGCGCTAAAGCAGGGTAATAAGTATCGGAAAATAAAATTCGCTTTGCACCCATCGGATAATCGGGTGTTAAGTGTTGAATGGTTTCCCGGTCTTTAATATGTTTTTTGATGTAGCTAATGGTTTGCTTCTGATATAGCTTACGTATAAAATCATTGCCATTTTTCATTAAAAGGAACAAGCCTCCACCCAATAACCATATCTTGAGTCGATACATTTTTAATAGTATCGGAAATCGGCGAACTAGATTTTTTTCCCACCCTTTATAAGCTCTATCTTGCTTGGGGAGCATCCAATTAGCAGAGCGTTGAAAAACTTTTACTTTTCCTGCCGTCTTGGCAATTTCTGGAATAAACTGCACCGCACTAGCTGCATTGCCAATTACACCAACCGTTTTTCCTTCTAAAGAAATAGCATGGTTCCATTTGGCAGAATGGAAACTAGGACCAGCAAAAGTATCTTTGCCTTCGAAATTCGGAATAGAAGGGTGATGCAATTGTCCGATAGCCGATACAAACATTTTTCCGTGGTAGGTTTTTCCTCCTTTCGTTTGTACCTTCCAGCTACCTTCCTTTTCTTGCCAGTCGGCTGCCACTAATTCTTCCCCAAAATGAACATGTTGATATATCTCCCGTTTGCGCGCTACATATTTAATATATTCCAAAATCTGAGGCTGCATAGACCATTTATATTCCCATTCTGGATAGGGTTCAAAAGAGTAACTATACAAGGCAGAAGGAATATCACATTCTGCTCCAGGATAGGTATTCTCGCGCCATGTTCCACCAACGTCATCGGCTTTTTCTAGAATTATAAAATCTTCAATTCCTTTTTCTTTTAACTTGACTGCCATCGCTATTCCCGAAAAGCCTGTACCGACAATAATGCAGCTATGGGTCGTGTTTGACATGATTTTTTTATTTTATTATGAATTTTTTCTGTCATCCCAAATGCCTCCCCAATCGGTAAACCTAAAGCAGCATACCAATCTTTAGTAGCCTGTGGAATTTTCCATGATTTTTATATTTTTTAAGAACTTAGATTTTTTTAAGAAAAAGACGACATGTTTATCAAAGTAGTTGACATTTATATAGTCCCAACGGGACGACATTTTCTAACCTAGGGCGCAAGCCCTAAGTTATTATATTTCGCTCCGTTGGAGCTAGAAATAGGAATACAAATTTACTCCTTTACATTTGAACATACTAACCTAAAAGAATAGATAGTGTCAACTACTTTTATTTTCAGGATAAGCTTGTCAAAAAGACAGATAATATCAGGGAAAACAGTTTGGACTCAACTGTAATAATACATTCAATAACTCATCCAATAGAGAGATTTTCGGAAATTATCGTTCTGCCAGTCAAAATTGATGCCCCACTTGACGATTCCCCAAATCAAGGTCTAATTAATGTCTTGATTCCCTACTTAATTGTCAAAGATGACGAAATTCTTGTTCTCCAAAACAGGCAGTATTACGCTGCCCGTATCTCTGCTATTCTTTTTTTCTTTTCTGTTGTCAATGCCAAGGAAATTAATCCTTCCAATACTTTATATTTTTCGGCGATAGTACAATAGTTTAATACATAAATTAAACAAAAAGTAAAAAGCGAAATCCTTTTTAAGGAACTGCCGCAAAAAAAATTTTAGTCCCCCAAAAGCGGAAAACCAAAAGTATTTGGAAGATAGCCGTCAATTAAACTAATAATTTTTTAAATAGCATGTGTACTTATTTAAAAATTTTAATCATAAAAAGAAATCATTCTACTATTTACTAGTTCATTATCAATTAATTATAAACATTTGAACTCTTAGTTTACCCGTACAAACTCTATAATTTATTCTTTTTTTTCTTTCCAAGTCTGCTCATATTTGTACTGCTGAATTCCATTCTGCCTATTTTTTATTAAAAACTAATTTTGATTTAATAAATTATGCAGCAAAAGAACAGCAAAAACTTACAATTTCCCGATTCGTTTAACCAAACCTATAATCAATTATTTAGCGCAAATTGATTTAAAAAATTTACACATGATGCGAAAAAATTTACGATTCATTCACTTTTTATTTTTTCTCTGCCTTGGTAATATGCTGTTGGCAGATAATTTCAAGATAAGTGGAAAAGTTTCTATTGTACAGGAATCTGTCCCCTTACCGTTTTACGATGTTAAAATTGCAGATGCTGAAGGAAAATACGTTGCCGAAGTAAAAACTTCCTTTTCTGGAAAGTACAATCATACTTTTAATATTCCAGCAGATGAAAAGGTTACTTTTAAAATAACGGTTATAGACCAATGTACAGGAAATACGATAGTTGAGACGATTGAAAAAGAGGGTACCAATGCTACTGCCAATCTATTAGTATGCGACCCTGAAATAATCACTGGTGAAGATAGTGACGACGATAACCAAGAAGAGGAGGAAGACAATGAGGATGATAAAGACGAAGACGAAGGTTACCCAGATTTTTTTAACTGTGAAGCATTAGGATTAGATGTGCCAGTTTGTGTGAAAGATGCGGATGGCAACACGATAGAATATGATAATGCCTGTGAAGCACTTGATGATGGGGCAAAATTCAATCAATTAAAGTTTTGTAATGATTTGCCTGGAGGTGGTATTGGAAATGGAATTGGTGGCAATATAAATTGTGGAGAACTTGGCTTTGAATTACCAATTAATGTTTGTGTAAAAGATACGGATGGAAATGATTTAAAAATTCCTCTTTGTGAAGCCTTGGAAGAAGGATATCCCTTAAGTCAAATTGAATTTTGTGAAGGAGGTCTTGGCGATATTGGTAATTTGGACGAAGCAGATTGTGAGGCATTAGGGCTAAACGTACCTGTCTGCGCTAAAGATGCAAATGGCGATTTAATCAACTTTACTTCTCCATGTGAAGCCTTGGCTGCTGGAGTAGCATTAAATGAATTTACGCTTTGTGACGATATTTTAGATGGAGGTATTGGAGGATTCGATTGTGAAAGTCTGGGCATGGAGATAGATATTCCTATCTGTATGAACAATGAAGCGGGTGAACAAGTTGAATTGATGCTTTGTGATGCATTAAGTCAAGGACTCGATTTAGAAGGGTTGACCTTGTGTGATGGCGCATTGGATGAGATTGATTGTTCAGGACTTGGAGTGGATTTACCAGTTTGCGTAATGGATGCAGATGGAAATGAAGTGAAATATGATAATCCTTGCGATGCCTTAGCTGCTGGGTTGGGTATCAATGAGCTTAATTTCTGTGATGGATTAGTCGATGGTATTTTAGAAAATATCGACTGTGAAGAGTTGGGCTTAAATGGAGATATACCGGTATGTACGGTTAATGAAGCGGGTGAACAAGTTGAATTAATGCTTTGCGAAGCCATCAATGAAGGATTGGATTTAGAAGGTGTAGAAATTTGTGAAGGTGCTTTGGATGGTATTGAT
>CALLVC010000365.1 GCA_938010785.1 uncultured Saprospiraceae bacterium | reverse complement strand
TGAACCATAGCGCGCTTTTCCAACAGAACCCGGTTTGATATCTCGTCCATTTAAAGTGGTGGAAATAGCACAATTTTCTGTCATTCCATAACCTTCGAAAATATATAAACCAATACTTCTATACCAATTCTTTTGCGTTTCTGACATCGGTGCTGCTCCCGTCAAAGTACCTCTCGCTCGGTCTAAACCTAAGCCTTTTAGTAATTTCTTTTTGACTATTCCAGAAACAATTGGAATTTTAAATAAGGTATTTAATTTCTTTTGTGGCATTTTTCCTAAAATACCCATTTGAAACTTGGTCCAAATTCGTGGTACTGCAAAAAATAAGGTAGGCCGTGTATCTTGTAAATTTTGGAAGAAATGGTCTAAATCTTGCGTAAAGGAAATATCCCCACCATAGGTTATCGCAGAATTTTCTACCACTACTCTTTCTGCTATATGGTTTAAAGGTAAGTACGAAAAGAAATGATTATCTCCCTCAAGAGATACATCTAAAGAATTATCCTGTTCCATTATAACTTTGGTGCTGTCTAGCGTCCGCCAAGTTTGCACCACGCCTTTGGGCGTTCCTGTCGTTCCAGAGGTAAATACAATCGTCCAAATATCATCATAATCAGGAGAAGGCTTTCCTTCTAAGGGTGCATGCGCATCCATAAATTCCTGCCAATCATGCCCCCTATCCACTTTTGCATTCCCTTCATAATGTGGAAATTTAATCATCGGCATTTCTTTAGGAATTCCATCCTTCATCGTGTCCCAACTATCTAATTTCCCAACAAAAATAGCATCAACATCTCCGATTTCGAGCACTTCGCCAATTTGGTCTGCCGTCAGTGTCGGATAAAATGGAACGGACACATATCCTGCCATCATAATCGCAATATCGGCAATCACCCACTCTCGACAGTTTTTAGACACTAAACCAATATGTGCTTTCTCTCTAAGCCCCAAAGATTTTAATCCTGTGGCTAATTTTCGAGCCATCTGCCCTACTTCTGCCCAAGTATACGTCTCCCAACGGTCGCCAAAAGGTTGTCGAAGGAATACTTTATCAGCATACTTTTCTTCGTTTGCATAAAATTTTAATTCGTATTTTTCCATGCGTTATTTTTGACATTCGTTTTGTGAATCAATAATCGCACGGAAGATAGTAACTATTTTGGCAGGAATCCAAATTTTAATTTTGATAATTGGATGAAATATGGTTCAGCTTACGAATTAAGATAAGACCAACATTAAATATAACAAGAAAATATATAAATAAACCCCACTGATTTAAACTTGGAATAATTTCGATTACACAAGTAGTACAATCGGTGGTTGTGAAATTTCCTGATGAAATCCCATCACTTACAGTAACCACTGATGGTGTTTCGGGCAATGTATAAAAATCTAGCTCATATACGCCTGTTGCTGTTTCTGAAAAGATAGTATTGACTGGTATAGGTGTCCCATTTACATCTAGCAAATTATTATCTGTACTAGCTATAGATACGGTTAATCCTGTTGAGGTCATTACTTTTAACACATCATGGAATAGAAATCGACCATCTGCTAAAGTAATATTCTGTGGATTCTCACAACTGCAAGGGTCTGAAATATTCAAATTGCTTACGGTTAAGAGATTACTACAACTGCCCGGTGTAGTAACTATCGAAACGGTAGAACTTGTGGTTGTATTTGTATTGGTGCAAACACACTTAGTGTAAATCGTTTCACTAGTCGTCTGATTATAGTCTGGTACAGTCACTGAAAAAGTACTATTATCTTTCGAATATTGTAAGGTGGAACCTGCTGGGCAATTCGTCGTCGTTGGTGCCGCAATTACTCCTCCATCTGGCGTACCATTTATTACGGAACAAGTACTTTCTGTAATCTCTGCCTTGGCTGGTGTTACTCCTGCAAAATCAGGGCAATCGACACCTGTTCCTTGGATAGCAAAGCAAAAAGTAGCTTCACTACAATCGTTATTGACAATAGTTACAGTCGCTGTTCTAAGACCTATAGCAACGGGGTCAAATTCAATTTGGAAAGTTGTGGTGCCATTAGGCTGGATACTACTAACCGCCGGCTGGAGAACGGTAAAGTCACTAGCATTTGTACCTCCAATAGTTATTAAGCTGCTAGGATTCGTTAAATTTAAAGGTAAATCTCCATCGTTTTTGATGGTAAAGGTATGTGTATCAGAGGCTCCACTTATTAGTACATTTCCAAAATCTGTATCATTATTCGTACTTGGATTCGTATCGCAATCTGGAGAATCTGCTATATTATTACCATTTCCCGTTATAGAAATCTCTGCATATGAAAGTGCAAGGGCAATATGTTCAGGTGTATCTGTTAGGTCAAGTATTTCTACTCTATCATTCGTAAGGTCATTTATATTAGAGCTGTAAATATTCTGACCACCTCCTTGTTCTGATACATAGATTCTATTATTAGAAATATCTACTGCTAATCCAATTGGATTGGTTAGACCGCTTTCGATAGTAATCGTATTTGAACCATCAATATTTGTACGATTAATCGTACCATTACCAAAATCAGCCCAATAAATCTTATCACCGACAAGTGCCATTCCACTTGGAAATCTCAATCCACCTAGGATAACTGTTTCTGTATTGTTGGACAAATTATAACAAATAATTTCTCCATTATTATTACCGTTTCCACGGTGGTTCCAATAAACTTTATTATTAATCGTATCTGCTATTACGGTAATAGGAAAATCTCCATTAATAGCAGTTAAGGTCATAATATTGGCTGGTGTAGCCAAATCAACATATTGGACTTCGCCATCATTTCGAGATATCCAATATAATCTATTGTTTTTCAAGTCTAATTCAATCCCGAATGGCCCATCTGCAGTACTAATTATCGTTTCTTCGCCTGTTCCGTCAAGATTAGCCCTTTTAATAGTTCCTCCGATTCCATCCGAATAATAAACTTTCCCTCCGGCTATATCTAAGGCTACTCCGTTTCCTTGCCCTATGCTATTATTTAGTTCTGTTAAATTACTTCCGTCTAACCCAGCTTTAGCCAAAATTCCACCTTGCCGAACAGAGTAGATACTAGGTTGAGCAGCAACAACAACTATTAGAAAAAAATTGAAATATAAGAATAGGATACTTTTCTTAAGTGAAGACATTACGAAGTTTTCAAATGTGTTAAATGTGTTAATATTTTCAGTTAAGTAGAGAAAGAATTTGAGACATTCATAGTTGATAAGAAAGATGTCATATCTTTCTATTTTTTCAATATTTATAATCGGAAAAGGGAAGCTTAAAAGAGTGGTGTTTTTTTGGGCGTAAATATATGTAGAATAAAATTTTATTTCAAATTTTGAACTCTATATTTTGCGCTAAGGAACGCGATAAAAATAAATTTAGATAAAATAGTACTGTTTTTCTATTCTACTGGACAGCAAAAAATGATAATATGTATTTTATTGAAAAATTAGAATTATACCTTTAGCACTTAGTTTCAGCGTCTGAGAATACGTTTAATTTGGTCGAGTTGGCTTTTTGTTTAAGCTACGATTTTGATGCTACAAATCGAACTTTATTCGGCTAAAAACCTTATATTTAAAAAGCTTTTAGCCTAATTGAAATCATTAAAGATGAAATTGATAAATTTTAATTC
>CALLVC010000364.1 GCA_938010785.1 uncultured Saprospiraceae bacterium | reverse complement strand
GAGTGGAGGAACTGCTTATGTTTATGATGCTAAAAAGGATTTTAAAGACAAATGTAATATGGAGATGGTGGAGTTTGATACAATGTCAAAAGCAGACTACACTACCCTACAAACTTTGATTAGAAATCATTTCTCTTGTACAAGTAGTAATGTTGCGTTGGACATCTTAAATGATTGGGATAAAGCGAAGAAACGTTTCATCAAAGTGATGCCAACGGATTACAAGCGAGTTTTAGAGAAAAATAAAAACAATAAGAAAAGTACGATTAAACGAACAGCCGTTGCTGCATCCGTTAAGTGGTAATTGGTAGTACAGAACCCGCCTGACTGCGTAGCGGGCAGGTTTATTCTGTCCCGTTCCAAGGTCTTTAGACCTTATAAACTTAAATCGACCAAATAGAGCCGTCGATATTTTCTGATTAAATACGACGAATGAATTCGTCGGTACAATATATAAATATGGCAGACCCAAAAGGATTTTTAAGCGTGACCAGAGAATTGCCTGGTAAAAGAGACGCGAAGAACAGAACGGAAGATTATCAAGAATTGTATGTGGAATTTTCGGAGGAAAAAACCATCAAACAAGCTTCTCGTTGTATGGATTGCGGCATTCCGTTTTGTCATAATGGATGCCCATTAGGCAACATCATTCCAGAATTTAATGATGCGGTTTATGAAGAAGATTGGACCACCGCTTATGATATTTTAAGTAGTACCAATAACTTCCCTGAATTTACCGGAAGGATTTGTCCTGCCCCATGTGAAGCTGCATGTGTTTTAGGCATTAACCAACCGCCTGTTGCTATCGAGCATATTGAAAAATCTATTGCGGAAACAGCTTTTGAAAAAGGATTAATCCGACCTAAACCACCAACCACACGAACAGGGAAAAAAGTAGCGGTAGTTGGTTCTGGGCCAGCTGGATTAGCTGCGGCAGCACAATTAAATAAAGTAGGACATAAGGTTACCGTCTATGAAAGAAATACTCGTATTGGAGGATTATTACGTTATGGGATTCCTGATTTCAAGTTAGAAAAATGGGTAGTAGAGCGTAGAGTTGCTTTAATGGAAGCAGAGGGTATTAAGTTTAAAGTTAATGCGAATGTCGGCGAAAATGTCGATGCGAAGAAATTAGTACAAGACTTCGACGCAGTGGTCTTAACTGGTGGGTCTACTGTTCCTAGAAATTTACCTATCAAAGGGCGTGAATTAAATGGTGTTCATTTTGCGATGGATTTCTTAGACCAAAATAATAAGCGAGTTGCAGGAGATAGAATTCCAAAGGAAACAGAGATTTTAGCTACGGATAAAAATATATTGGTCATTGGTGGTGGTGATACTGGTTCTGATTGTGTGGGAACCTCCAATCGTCATAAAGCAAAATCAGTAACTCAAATAGAACTATTAGCAAAGCCACCAGAAAGTCGAGCAGAAGAGACACCTTGGCCACTTTGGCCGATGATGTTGCGTACTTCTACTTCACACGAAGAAGGATGTGAACGAGAATGGGCTATTTTGACCGAAGAATTCATTGGTGATGGAAAAGGTAATTTGAAAGCCGTAAAACTAGTGAATATTGAATGGAAAAAAGATCAAGCTACTGGTAGAAATAGTTTTGTAAAAATAGAAGGTTCGGAACGAGAAATTCCTTGTGAACTAGCACTTTTAGCAATTGGTTTTGTCCATCCTCAGCACGAAGGGATGTTAAAGCAATTGGATGTCGAACTAACAGAAAGAGGTAATGTAAAAGACAATAAATACCAAACTAATTTGGAAAAAGTCTTTGTTGCGGGCGATATGAGAAGAGGACAATCTTTAGTCGTTTGGGCGATTTCGGAAGGAAGAGAAGCTGCCAAGGCAGTAGATGAATATTTAATGGGGGAAAGTATGTTGGAAGGAAAGGATGATAGTAACTTGATGCTTGCTTAACAAAACGCTACAAGTCAATTGAATATAGAAAAAGTGCTTTCAGTAAAAACTGAAAGCACTTTTTCGTTTAAGGAAGTATTCGAAAGAATTGGGGCCTATTTTAGAAGAAATATAAATTTATTTTAAAATTTTCATAAAAAATGAACTTAATCTTTAAAATTGTGGTTGTGACTAATATAGAAAGCTAAAGTTAGTTTTCGATTTACCAAACTTAAAATTAATAGAACTTTAATACTAAGATTCCAAGGATAATCGCAAAAAAATGTTAAATTTGCGCATCTTATTTTAAAGAAAATAGGATAATGTATTTACGGGGCTAATTTACTATTAGTTTTTTTAATGGTAAATTATTTTTTAAACTAAAAATGAAATATGGCTAAATCACAACAATCGTTTAACAAGAAGGAAAAAGAAAAGAAGCGTTTAAAGAAGAAAAAAGAAAAATTAGAAAGACGCGAACAACGCAAGCTTGAAAAAGCTGAAAGAGGAAAAGTAGCATTTGAAGACATGATAGCATACGTGGATGAAAACGGTAACCTTAGTGATACGCCACCAGACCCATCTAAAAAAAGAGAAATTAAAGCAGAAGATATTTTACTAGGCGCTACGCCAATTGACCGCTCCGCAGAAATGGGAGAAAGAAGAGGTAAAATCAACTTTTTCAACGAAGAAAAAGGTTATGGTTTCATTACTGATTCTAAAAGTCACGATAGTATTTTTGTACACATCAATCAGATTCAAGAGCCCGTTAGACAAGGCATTAAAGTTACTTTCGAAATTGAAATGGGCCCTAAAGGACCAAACGCCGTAAATGTTAAGATTGCACGATAATTAATTTTTAGTTTAATAAAATAAAAATAGGCACTTCCTTTAATAAGGAAGTGCCTATTTTTGTTTGACCCTACCCTCTTCCTTATCTAGAATCAACAAGAAAAATTAGAAAAATTAACTTCTATTTATTAATATTGAGGAAACTACACATAAAAGTACGATAACACCTATTCTACAAAATGAAAAAAATAAAAGTAGTAGAGCTATTTGCTGGGGTCGGAGGCTTTAGATTAGGGCTCGAAGGATGGCAAGGTAAATCTGCGACTACTAACTATACCAAAGTCTTTAAATCACCCTTCGAAGTAATTTGGAGTAATCAATGGGAACCTGCTACTAAAATGCAGCATGCTTCACTGGTTTACGAAAATAGATGGGGCACAAATGGGCATAGCAATCAAGATATTGCAACGGTCGAAGTGCAGGATATTCCAGACCATGATTTGTTAGTTGGTGGCTTTCCTTGCCAAGATTATTCGGTGGCTACTACCTTAAAAAATTCCAAAGGACTCATTGGTAAAAAAGGTGTTTTATGGTGGTCCATTCATAGAATCTTATCAGAGAAAAAAAATAAACCGAAATTTTTATTGCTCGAAAATGTTGACCGATTGTTAATCTCTCCTTCCAAACAAAGAGGTCGAGATTTTGCCATCATCCTAAAAAGCCTTGATGAATTAGGGTATGCAGTAGAATGGCGAGTCATCAATGCAGCGGAATATGGCATGCCACAAAGAAGACGGCGGATATTTATTTTGGCTTATCACAAAGGGTCTAAAATTTATAAAACAATTACTACTTCCAATGCTATTGATTGGCTATCAAAAATTGGCCCTATTGCTACTGCTTTTCCAATTCAGTCTTTCCTTTCAACACAAACTAAATCCTTGGAATTAACAGGCGACGTAGTTGAGTTGTCTAATAATTTTAATAAAGAAGGCGTCAAAGGGATTTTTGCCAATACTGGGTTAATGATTGATGGAAAAATCACCACAGTAAAAACAGTTCCTAATTATGATGGTAACTTTATAAGTCTTGGTGATTTATTAGTTACAAAAAATATCTCCCCTGAATTTTTAATATCCGATGCAGACTTAGATAGATGGCATTATCTAAAAGGGGCGAAAAATGAATTGCGCAAAAAAGCGAATGGTTTTGAATATTATTATAAAGAAGGAGCAATGATATTTCCAGACTCCTTGGATAGGCCTTCAAGAACGATTATCACTGGCGAGGGAGGCAAATCGCCTTCTAGATTTAAACATGTTGTGCAAACTAAAAAGGGACTTAGAAGGTTAACACCAATCGAACTAGAGCGACTGAATATGTTTCCTGATAACCACACCCAATTAGAGAAAATTAGGGATGCTAAACGTGCCTTTTTTATGGGAAATGCTTTGGTTGTTGGTGTGGTGGAGAAAATAGGAAAGGCTTTAGCAGAAAACATGGGTCATCCCTAATTTTCTCAAACTATACGCTGACTAACAAATTTAGCCATATCGAATGGCTAAATTTGTAAAAGGGGTCTTAAGGGGGCAGCAAAAACTATAATTTTTATAAAAATTATAGTTTTTGCTGCCCCCTTAAACCCCCTTTTTTGATTTTAATGGGCTCGAGGCCCATTAAAATCAAGATTTACAAAATTAGGGATAGACTCCTCTTTTTATATAAATCAAGTTAATAAAGTATTCTACTTCTTATGCTCCATACAAGCCTTCACAAAAGCCACAAAAAGCGGATGTGGATTTTCTACTGTACTCTTCAATTCTGGATGATATTGTACGCCCACAAACCACGGATGCCCTTTCAACTCTACCACTTCTACTAAACCTGTTTCTGGATTGATACCTGAAGGAATTAAACCAGCTTTTTCAATTTGCTTGAGGTAAGCGTTGTTAAACTCATATCGATGCCTATGGCGTTCCTCTATATTTTGGCTTTTATAAGCCTTAGCTGCTTTTGAGTTTGGACGAAGTTTACAGTCATAGGCGCCTAAACGCATGGTTCCTCCCTTCTTGGTAATTTTCTTTTGCTCTGGCATCAAATCTATTACAGGATTCTTTGCATCTGGTTGGACTTCGGTGGATGAGGCATCTTTAATACCCACTACATTTCTTACAAATTCAACTACTGCACATTGCATCCCTAAACAAATTCCAAAAAATGGAATGTTGTTTTCTCTAATATACTTAATTGCATGGATTTTTCCTTCAATTCCTCTTTCTCCAAAACCAGGAGCCACTAAAACGCCATCTAAATGCTTTAAGCGTTTTACGACACTGTCATAACTTCCTTCCAACTGCTCCGAATGAACAGGGTCAATGATTACATTGCACTCATTAATAGCACCTGCATGAATAAAGGATTCATAAATGGATTTGTAGGCATCTTGCAGTTCATTATATTTTCCCACCAGACCAATATGAACTTCATCAGATGGATTCTTTAACTTTCCTAAGAAATTCTTCCAAACTTTTAGATTGGGTTCTTTAGTGTCCTTTAATCGAAGTTTAGAAATAACATTAGTATCTAATTTCTCCTTCAACATCAATAATGGTACATCATAAATGGTCTTTGCATCTATAGATTCAATGACGGAAGACTTTTCTACATTGCAGAATAAGGCTAATTTACGACGAATGTCATCATTAATAGGATGCTCTGTTCGACAAACTAAAATATCTGGTTGAATACCATTTTTTAATAGTTCCTTGACGGAGTGTTGCGTGGGCTTCGTCTTTAACTCCTTGGCAGCCTTTAAATAGGGAATCAAAGTCAAATGAATCACTAGGCAATTATCACTACCTAAATCCCAACGCATTTGACGCAAAGCTTCCAAATAAGGTAAAGATTCTATATCTCCTACTGTTCCACCAAGTTCTGTTATTACAATATCGTATTGATTGGTTTGTCCTAATAATTGGACTCTCCGCTTGATTTCATCTGTAATGTGCGGGATGATTTGTACCGTTTTACCTAAATACATTCCCTCTCTTTCTTTGTTGATTACGGTTTGATAGATTCGACCAGTAGTAACATTATTGGCTTGAGAAGTAGGAATATTCAAAAACCGCTCATAATGGCCCAAATCGAGGTCTGTTTCTGCACCGTCATCAGTTACAAAACATTCCCCGTGCTCATAAGGATTGAGGGTTCCAGGGTCAACATTAATATAAGGGTCGAACTTTTGAATGGTGGTATTGAAGCCTCTAGCTTGCAATAATTTGGCGAGAGATGCGGCGATAATTCCTTTTCCTAAAGATGAAGTAACGCCTCCCGTAACAAAGATGTATTTAGTCATATTTTTTTTCAAACTTTATTTACGGGATGCAAAGGTAAGATAAATGATAAGAAACATGGTAGGAATTTGAAATTATTCTTGTAAGATATTGTCTCAAATACTTTCAACCTTCCAAAACCCCAATTAAACCAAGATAATTCACGAACGAAAATAAAATAACCTTATTTTAGCCAAATTTTTCGTTGCTTCGTACTTACTTTATAAAACGTTCATTTTTATTAGGAATTGAAACTGTAGCAAAAAATAAAACTTGAATATAAATGCAAGAAACGATAATCCAAGCTAAAGACCTAAAAAAGAGTTACTTCACAGGAAAAACCGAAGTTCCGGTCATCAACACCCTAAACCTTAGTTTATATAAAGGTGACTTCACCGTTATTATGGGGAGTTCTGGTTCTGGGAAATCCACCCTACTCTATTTATTAAGTGGATTAGAAAACCCAAGTGGTGGTGAAATTTGGTTGGAAGACAAACCTGTCCATACCATGGATGAAAAACTTATTACGCTTTTGCGAAGAGAATATATTGGCTTTGTCTTTCAAGATTTTAATTTAGTACCTAATCTTACCTTCTTAGAAAATATCCTTATTCCTGCTTACTTAGTTAAAAACGACCGTAAAGCATTAAAAGAAAAGGCGATAGCTTTAATGAAAAAAGTCGAAATATTAGAATTAGCCGACCGCTTACCTTCTGAAGTTTCAGGTGGACAACAGCAGCGTTGTTCTATGGCCAGAGCTGTCATAAATAATCCTAGAGTAGTGATGGCAGATGAGCCAACAGGAAATTTAAATTCGAATTCTTCCAATGCTGTTTTAAATATTTTGACAGATTTAAACGAGGAAGGGCAAACCATTGTGATGGTTACCCATGATATTAAATCTGCCTGTCGAGCCAACCGAATAATTTTCCTAAAAGATGGACAAATTGAAGATGATTTACGCTTTGAAAGGAAGGAATCCATTGATGATAAAGAGGATAAATTATTGAAATGGCTAGCGGAAAAAGATTGGTAAAATGAATGGTGAATGATAAATCGAAAATGATGAATTAGGTGGTAGTTGCTCAATGGCGTAATTTTCGGAACGATTTATACTATGAATCTCCGTTCTCCACTCTACTCTTAAAAAACAATTCCAACTAATATATAGATGAAAAGTATTCTATTAATAACGAGGGCAAATATTAAGCGGCGAAAAATCCAGACCTTTTTAGTTGGGATGTGTATTGCGCTTGCGGCTATGATGTTCTCTACCTTAATGGGAATTGGTTTAGGAATGAATCAACCTTTTGAGAACTTATACAATCGGCTTAATGCTTCCCATATTTGGATGAATTTTGATGTTAATGAACACGACCCTAAAGATATAATAGCATGGTTTGAACAACAACCTGAAGTGGTAAGTGTGGGTACGCCCAACCTTACTAGAACCCATTGGAAAAAGCCCATCTTTAAAGGAAAAGAAATTATCAATCATGTTGAATTCAGAGAACATCCTGGTAACAGTCGAAATCAGGACAAACTCCATATTTTAGAAGGAGGAGCAGGAGAATATCCCAACCCAGGAGAAATTTGGATTCCTAATAATTGGAAATCAAAATCAAAAGTAAATCTTGGAGATACCCTAAATATTCCTATGCAAAGTGGCCTTTTTCCTTTAATCGTTTCAGGAATTGTCATTAATGCACAAAATTCCAATGGCTTATCGAACCCTGTTCCTGCTTGGGTTGGACCGGGTACTTTACCGATGCTTTTTCCTATTGGAGAATTATCTGAAGTTTCCTTAGGTATTCGGCTAAACGATGCAGAAATTACCGAGGAGGTATGGGCTAGATTTCACAAAGAATATGTTTTCCGTGGTCGTGGAACCCTTTATGGTTTATACAAAAAAATCTTTCAAATAGTTTATCAAATAATGGGCGGATTATTATTAGTTTTTGCCCTTTTTGGGATTATCGTAACGATGATAATAACCTCTTCGGTCGTCAATAGTGCTATTAAAACTGATTATAAAATGATTGGGATGTTGAAAGCACAAGGATTTACCAATCGGAATATTATCACTGTTTATTTAATCCAATTTTTTATAATCACCTGTATCGCTGTCCCTGTTGGATTAGGCGGGGGCTATTTTACGACCCAATTAGTTTTTAAAGACTTAATCGCCGCTATTGGTGCAGTGAATTTTGATATCTCCTGGCTAGTACCAGCTATAGCGACATTCTTTGCCTTTATTATTGGCGTTTTATTAATTACCTATAGAACGGCTAGTCAAGCGGGAAAAATCCAACCTGTAACTGCCATTCGTTTTGGAGGTCCACCTCAACGGTCTTTTGCTGGGTCAAAATTTAGTTTGTTTACTTTGGGACCTAATTCGAAATTACCGATATTTCTCGGGCTTCGTATGTTGATGTCCAATAAAAAGCGAGCATTTTTATTATTTATAGGTTTATTGTTCGTTGTTTTTGTGCAGGTCTTGTATACCAATGTTGATAATTCTGTTTTAAATTTAGATGATAATAGACCGTCATGGGGCTTTACCAACACCGACCTTTTTATAGATTCGGCTTCCCCATTAGAAGAAAATGAGGAAGATATATTTAGGGACTATTTAACAGATGATGACCGGGTAAAAGAAGTGGTTAAAATGGGTGTTTATATTGCTAATTTGCCTGCACAAGAAGGTAAAGCTCCTCAAACATTTGTGGGATTTATTTACGACGATGAATTAGAAAAATTAGATTTAGTCAACCTAGAGGGACGTCATCCTGTGTTTGAAACAGAGGTTTCCATTGGTATCAATAGTGCGAAAGAATTAAATAAAACGATTGGTGATTCAATTGGAATATTTATGGAAGGTCAATTAGTTAATTTTAGCATTACGGGTATTTACCAAAACCTAAGTAATTTGAGTGAAGGTTTTAAAATGCGCATCGAAGGGGTTAGAGAATTGAATCCCTTGTATGAATTAAATCGATATAATGTCATCCTACATGAGGAAGAAGACCCAATAGCCTACAAAGAAGAATTGTTAGAAAAATATGGTTCAACCTATAAAGTTAGAGCCGATTCAGAATCTCAGGGACAATTGAAAGATATCATTGGAGGTATTAAAAGTGTTTTTCTATTGGTTTCTTTCCTATTTCTTGGTGTACTATTTTTGACCGTTTTCAATGATACGGTGCTAAGCATTCGAGAGAATCAAAAGAATATGGGGATTTTAAAAGCGGTGGGTTTAACCCCGCTTCAATTGCAGTTTTCTTTGATTCTTAAAGCAGTTTTTACCGCTATTCTTGCGATTATTGTTGGCGTTCCGCTTTCGTTACAAATTATTCCATCTGCTATGGATACTTTGACAAGTGAAGTTGGCTTAGCTGAATTTCCTTATGTTTTTGATTTGAATAAAACACTTTTAGTTATTCCGTTGATTATGGTGATTACTATTGGTAGTGTTTGGATTGCATCTCGACGATTATTAAAGATTCGCCCTCGAATTTTGGTAAGAGAATAAGCATTAAAATAGTGGTTTTTAGTTCAACTGTTATTAATCATCCTTATCTCTTTAATAAATAGTGCTTATGAAAAATATTTTATTGCTGCTTTTTTATTTTTGCCTATTAAATTTATCCACTCTTTTGGGTCAAAATACTAAATTCCAAAAGATAGATAAATACTTAAAAGCATACCAAGCAAAAATTCCGATTCCTGGATTTTCAATTGCTATAGTTGAAGATAATAAAATTGTTTTTTCCAAAGGTTATGGGGTTCAAAAACAAGGAACAAATACACCAATGAGCCCTTCCAATAGTCTAGGGATTGGCTCTTTGGGGCGTGGATTTACTACTGTGGGAATCATGCAATTAGTAGAAAAGGGAAAGATTGATTTAGATAGTCCAGTTACAAAATATTTACCTTGGTTTAAAACTGCCAATAAAAATTTTAGCGATGCTATAACGGTGAGAATGTGTTTGAGTAATACCTCCGCCATTCCAGCCCAATTTGAGGCTGTTCCTAGTTTGAATCCAGATGAATCTTTAGCCAAGTTTGTGCGGTCGATGGAAGGCTATTATGTCAAAAGAAAACCTGGTTTGGCCTATGAGTTTAGTGATGAAGGCTATAGTATTTGTGGTTTAATTATTAGTGAATTGTCAGGAATGACTTATGCAGACTATATAGAAAAAAACATTTTTGCCCCTTTAAATATGACAAAAACGACTACTAAACCTAGTCGATTTGAGGAATTAAATGTGCTTTATGGTCATGAAATGGCTCTATCCAATTGTGTGCCAGCCAACAAAAGTGCCATCAATGGAAATTTCTTTCCAGCAGGTTCCGAAATGAAATCTTCGGTCAATGATTTCGCCAACTTTACGGCTATGCTTTTAAATAATGGGCAATTCAATGGACAACAATTTTTACAATCAAAAAGCATTGAAGAAATCTTTAAATCCAATATTTCCTTTCAAGGATTAGGGACCATGTTAGGTGGAAATGGAATCGATATTCAATGCGGTTTAGGTTGGTTAGAAATGATAATTGAGGAGCGTCCTATTTTCATACAAGTTGGCAATACAGGAACTACTGCTGCCATAGCTGGCTTGAGTCGAGAGCGAAATCAAGGTGTGATTCTAATTTTTAATGGAGATGTGAATCGATTGGACCGTTATGTTTATCCAACCTTGGAAAACACCGCTAATAATGTCATTCATATTTTAAATGGTGAAGCCACTACTGATTTTGCAGTAATGCGATTTGATGACCCTTACGAAGATGAAGATTATGTTTTACCAAAAGCAAAGTGGGAAAAATATTTAGGAAAGTACCACCCATCTGGTCAAGAAAGTCCTTTTTTTAAAGATATTAATATAGAAGTTTTTGTCGGTGAAAGTGGTCAAATTGAACTTAAGGCTTTTAATGAAAATAATTTAAAGGGCCATTATATTTTATTATTCACGAACGAATCAAGAGCTGCTTTGAGAAATATTTCTCATCCAAGGGAAATCCTCTTCAAGCTATTTCCCAATGGTTCTATTGGTGGGCTATTTATGTTTGGCACTGAATTTAAAAAACGAGATGAATCCATTGAGGCAAAATTTAAGTCAGTCACATTTAATCAAGATGAAAGTAAATTGATTTTTTCTTTACCTGAAAATAAAAAAGCGACTGTAGGAGGGAAAAATTTTAAAGCAACCTTTCCAAATCAGGAAGCGGTTGAATTAAATATTAGCTTGGTGGAACTTAACAATCAATCCTTCGAACAATTAATCAATCAAAGATTCGATGGTAAAAGCATTGCTACTAAAGGGAATTTATTAGCCAAGAATTTAAGAGGCGGTATTTGGCAAGAACAAACGGTATTTACAAAAGAAGCAGGAAGCCTTAAGCAACATTTAGTGATGCGCTATCAAGACCCCGTTAAACATAAGCAAGCAGTAATTGAATTAACCAATCCGTATGGAAAATTTAATTCTGAATTACAAGAAATTGTTATGTATTTTCAACGAACGGTGAAGTTTGAATAATCGTATTTTAATTGGGAGGATGTCTCATAAATAAACTAAAATTTGAGAACTGAATAAAATGGAGATTTCCTTTCCTTTCTCACCTCCAAAGCAGAGGTGATTGGTTTTGGAAATCTTATTGGAAATGCCCAAAAATAGGATAAAACCAGTATTATTTGGTACTATTAAAAGAAAGACTATTAGATAGGCTATTCACTATATAATTTCATCAAACTCCTCCCCTTCTTTTTCTTGAACCCACCGACCAATAGCACCTAATTTTTGCTGATGCATTTTTGGCAAAACTTCCATTACTTCTTGAATAAATTCAGCATCCACAATAGCTTTAATAGCCTCCACAGAATCAATATCATCCCCACTTCTAAACTTATAAGTCATTTCATAAAGACCAGATTCGAACTTCACAGAATATTTACTATCGTGTAGAAAAAGCGTTATTTTTAGAGTAGGATGTGGAATATCACCGACGATACGCATCTTGAATACTTTTCGTTAATAAAGTGTAAAGGTGCGGATAATTGGGGAATTTCTTAAGGTATTTTAAATGCTTTTTTATCGTTTTTTGGTCATTTCTTCGGGCGGGCCCCGTTTGCATTTCTATGGGAGGATGATTGGCAATTTTTAGTACTGTTTCCTCGATTAATGGCTTCAGTAAGTCAAAATCAATTTGTTCTTCCTTGGTAATTTGCTGTCCTAAATGAAAAAGGTGATTCGTGAAATTGTTGACAATAACTGCAGCTACGTGTAAGATGGCTCTTTCCTTATCATTTATAATCGCCACTTTATTGGATATGGATTTTCCTAACTTTAATAGTTTTTTTAAATCTTTGGATTTATTGGTGTCAACACAAATTGGAATATTGGTAAATCGGATTTTTCTAACTTTTGAAAAACTTTGTAATGGGTAAAAAACACCAAATTTTGAAAAATATTTTCCAACTATTTCACTTGATGCTGCACCAGAAGTATGCACAACTAATTTCCGTTTCATCCCTATATTTTCACTTAATGTTTTAGCCACAGTTTCTATAGCATCATCTTTCACTGCTATAATGTAAAGGTCTGATTTCGAATCTAACTCGGCTAGTTTATTGGTGGGGGTTGCTTTTATTTTTTTTGCTAGAAATTGGGCATTTTGAAGGGTTCGGCTATATACCTGTCTCACTGGAATACCTTTTTTAAAAAGCCTTTTACCTAAGTGATAACCTACGTTTCCAGCGCCTATGAGTGTAATCTTCATCATTTATTTTTTTGAAACACAAAGGTATCAAAAGGACACAAAAGAGATTGATAAAAAGAATTTAATTACTTTGTTAGAAGTAATTTTCTACTTATCACACCCTCTTCAAAAATAAAATTGATAAAATACAAACCATTTTCCAAGTGAGATAAATTATAGTAATCGTTTGAGTTTTTAACCGCTTTATGATGACTCGTTAAAATATTCCGTCCCATTACATTCAATATTTGAATGGAATAGTTTCTTTTTTCTTTGATTGCAACATCGACCAAGATTTTTCCACTCGTCGGATTAGGAAAGATTTTGATGGACTCAACAAATGGTATATCATTGGTGCTGGTCAAAAAGTCTATAGAAAAATCTTGACTAAATCTGCAATCATTTTCATCTGAAATAGCTAAACTATAAATACCTTCACTTAGGTTCGTAAGATTAAAGGTGGAACCAACTAAACTATCTCCTTTGAACCAAACAGGTCTTAATAGCCCTGTTCCACCGATGGCTGTTAAACTAATGCTACCATTAGCTGCTCCATTGATTTCTGCATGGATTTCGACATCAATAAGTTCAATTGGATTTACTACAGGTATTTCAACCAATTGGGATAAAACACAGCCTGAGTCATCTATTACAGTAACCATATATTCTCCTTCGGTTAATCCACTAGCAGTAGAAGTAGTCTGCAAAAATTCATCGTTCCAAAAAAATTGATAAGGTGCTTGCCCTGAAATAGGTATAACAGACGCTTCTCCTTGGGCATTCGCACATAAGGGAGGAATTATATTCGTTTCAATCGAAAAATCATCTACTCTGTGGTAAGGAACATAACAGAAACTTTGATTTCCCGCATTATCTATTGCTCGGAATGATAAAAAGGTGCTATCGGCCAAATAGCCTGTTTCTCCTTGTGTGACCAACGATATGTTGACCGTATTGCAATTATCTGTAGCTGTTGGAAAATCACTCATGGTAATTTCGGAACAACCAATAAAATTTAATTCATTTAAACAATCAAAGACAGGAGCAATGGTATCTATTATTTGTAAAACGATTTGAGCCATTTTTTCATTTCCACTTTCATCTACGCCTTTTAATTCTATCAATTGAGCGCCAACACTTTGACAATCAAAAGTTGTCTTAGACACCGATAAAGTAACCCCTCCACAATTATCAAAACTCCCTGCATCTAAAGCAGTTATATCTACTTGTGTATTTCCTGTTTCATCAAGATAAAAAACTGGTGTATTGTATAATAAAATGGGAGCAATCGTATCTTTCTCCTGAAAAATATTAACCGATAAACTATCTTCGCAACCGTTTGAATCCAAGGCAGAAACCAAATAATTCCCTATTGGTAGATTAAATTGGTTTTGTCCAGTCAAACCATTTGACCAAGTATAAAAAGTAGGAATATTAGTAGGATTGTTAAGGTAAACACTTCCAGTTGCTTCTGCTAAACACTTAGGATTCACAATTGAATCAACGGTGATGGAAAGTGGTTCAGAAATGTTTAATTGGGTAGAATCAATTACTTTACACCCAATTCTATCAGTCACGGTTACTTTATATAATCCAGAACTTAAGTCCGTTATATTAGAATTGGCACTTCCATTGGACCAATCAATATGGTAATCGGGAGTTCCTCCATCAATCATTAAATTAATAGTGCCATTGTTAGCACCAATACAACCATCATTAGGAATCATTGAAGTTACTTTTAATGGATTGGGTTCTTCAATAAAAATGGTGGTATCCATGCTTATTAAGCCATCAAAAATAGTCACCGAATAAGCACCAGCAATTAGGTCTTGAATAATGGCAGATGTAGCGCCATTGCTCCAAGAAAACGTATAATCTCCTGAGCCTCCATTTGGAGAAACACTTGCCATTCCATCATTGCCTCCAGCACAACTGACGCCAATTTTGTTGGCAGTAATAGCCAAAGGTTGTGGCGTTTCAAAGCAAAGATTTAAATCCCAATTTTCAATCCTTCCGCCATCCAAAATAGCGTTGTCCCTGACGATTAGTTTCCAATCCCCTTTGACCTCTGTGCCAACCAATTTATTTAGTTTATCCAAAGGCTGAACAGGTAGTTGGGTACTAGGAGGACATGGAATCGCCTCATTTAGAATATCGGCTGCATCTGAAAAACTCAATTCCAAATCCTCTTGTAAGAAGCAAATCTCATCAACCAATCGAACGCTTTCACCAGAAGGTGCTTCTAAGTCAACACTAAGGTCTGCTATAAAAGAGTGCGAAATCCGTACATTTTCTAATTTAATACTGGTCAACTTCCCGTTTTCTGGAATATTGATGGTGGAAAAAACAGTGGACCTAAAAATACTTGGAATGGTGATAGGTAAATCTCTAGCAGTGTAATGCTCACATTTTTCATTTAAGGTTTGAAAAGTGAAAATTTCCGAATATATCCCGACACCACAAGTGTTTTCTCCACGAACCCTCCAAAAGTATTGCGTATCATTATTCAAAACAAGGTCAAGCTGGATGGTTGATGCTTCAATTTTTTTTTGTATGAAAACAGGTTGCGCAAAGGAGATGTCAGTTGAAATTTCTAATTGATAGAATTCTGCACTTTCCTCTTTTATCCACGAGAAAATAGGTTTTGCCATAATGTTTTTTTCCAAATCCAAGGGAGTTCTTAATTGAATTGCCAGCGGTGGACTACTCGCTATATTCAAACTTAAACCTCTTGTTTTTTCCCCCGTGCTACCCGTAGCTATCAAATTAAAATCGAAGACTCCATTCAGATTCTCCAAATTGGAAATAGATAAAGTAACTGTAGTAGGAACAATCGGTTCAATATTTGAGAATTGCGCTACTACTCCTTCCGGTAAACCTTCTACTTTTAACTCAATTGGCTCTTTAAAATTTCCAGTTTCCCCTAAGTTAATATTATAGATGGCATTGGAGGGATAACAAACTCCAAGGTTAGGGTTAACGGTAAGGTCAAAATCATTAACTGGTTTAGTTATCGTGAAATTTTCATTAGAAATATCAAAATAAATATTTTCTTCTGCCTGAATCATGATTCTAGCAGTTGAGGTGGTCATATTTGGGACTAAAATCACGGAATTACCTGAATTTGGTACTCCCTTTTTTAATATGGTTGGATAAGTGAGTCCACCATCATTGGATAGTAAGATAGACACCGTTTGGGTATTAATTGGGCTTTCATTTGTCTGCCCAACCTCCCATAAAATAGTTTGCTCCGTACCCGCTTGCCAAGTCTCTACTGAGTTTGGATAGATTACTTGAAAAGGAATTCCTGTTTCAACATGGACTTCGACATCCAACAAATCGTAACAGCCTCCTCCAATATGATTATCCCTTACTGTTCCTCTGAAATTCATAATTCTTTCGACACTCGGTAAAACTTCCCATTTAGGTGAAATATTTTTAGACAAATCGAGTAAATTTGGAAAGTAACGAATAGACGAATTAGAAGGTTGGATACTTCGAAACATTGGACCTACTTCATTACTAGGTATTGGAGGGATTGCACCAATACCTGCATCCATTTGTTCCCATGTATAGGTCAATTCACTGTTTCCAATATCCGTCACATTCATGTCTAGCGCAAAAGGAGTAGAAATAGGAATATGAAAAGAATTGGCGGAAGCTAATATACTTGGGGGAGTGTTTTCAAAACTTGCAGAAATCGCACCACATTCACTTTTGCTGATTACCTCCCTCATTTGTTGAATGCTCACCGCATGAAAATAGGCATCTGAATTATCTTGGACATTTTGAGGGGAACAAATCCCTGCATACGCCATAATTGTAGACCCACTTCCTGGTTCTACTGCGGATTCACTATTTCTATTACTACCAGCACAAGCTATTTGATTACCATTGAACGTGTGCTCCGCTCCAAATTGATGACCTAATTCGTGTGCCACTAAATCTATGGCAAAAATAGGTCCCTCTGGTTGGGGAAACCCAGTTGCTCCACTTGCTTTAAAATTTTCCTCGCAAATCACTCCAAGAAAGGCTACTCCTCCTAAACCAGTCCCAAAAACATGTCCGATATCATAATTATCAACGCCTATTTTTAAATCACAAATATCTTGGTTTTCTCCAAGCATCTCTGTTAGTTCGGTGTTAGAATACGGGTCATTTTCACCATCTAAATAAATCAGGTCGGTAGTATTAGGAATCAATTCTAGAGATATCGCCATATCATTTTCAAAAATTCCGTTTACTACTGTCAATGTATTATTCATTCCTATTAAAGCATCTTCTATTGTTCCTCCATGATATTGAGCATATTCTCCTGTACATCCCAAAGCAAAACGATAAGTTCTTAAATCACAGTCTATTTGATTTGACCTACCATTATATTTTGCGTTTTCATCCCGCTTACTTAATGCTTTTACATCACAAGAAAAAGGTCTATTTCCAAGGTTCTTTTTAAATTGGACTTTATAAATGCTTGGGTTATCCTTTTGAATTGGGTCTATTAATATGGTGCCAAATTGACTCGATTGAATAATTCCAGTTAAGCCTTTTGGACTAAAACTAAATCGAATTGAGGAGGAAGGGTCATCTATACCTGTACCAGCATATGCTTGAATAGTTGGAAATTGCTTGGCTAAAGAAGGATGAAAATTACTGGCTTCTTCAATTAAAAACCTTTGGTATGCGCCATTTGGTAAGGGAAAGTAAACTATCGTTTTTAAAGGGTTTGTTTTATAACGGTTTCGAGAGGGCGCATGAATTAATTTTTTCGCTAAATTTTGGTAGTTTAATTGAAATTGTAACGTTGTTATGCTAGACTTATTTATGGACTTTTTTCCTAGAATGGACCACGGTTGAGCCAATACCACGCTACTTTGGGAAAAGGCGAGAACCGCCCAAAAGAGGGAAAAAAGAATCAATAGTAGGCGCATAGATAAAAATCGTTTGGCTTATTTTATGTGTTTAAATTTGGTAATTTTCTTGAGTATTAAGACCTCTATTCCCTTTATTATTTACGGCAAAGTCTCTTGACATGTTTGTTACATTCGAAACGTTTTTAGAAAAAAACCGAAAAAAGATATATTACTATTATTTTTTTTAACTTTGATTGATTAATCAAATTAAATAAATCAAAAATTTAGTCATAATGAAACGACGATTGCTGTCCTATTTCCTATTCCTTTCTTTTTTGGGATTGTTTTCAAGCTGCCAACAAGCTCCTGAAGGGGCTAAAACATTGGATGCTACTACGCTAGTCAAAGACTTACAAAAGCGATTGATTGAAGCAAAAGCGGGAGATGAAATTTTGTTGCCAGCAGGTACTTTCACTTTTAAGCGGTCCATTTCTTTAAATGACACACCTGATGTAACCATCAAGGGTGCAGGAAAAGGAAAAACTATTCTTTCCTTTAAAGGACAAATTGAAGGGGCAGAAGGTCTTTTAATTAAAAATGTCAAAGGTATTCACCTCGAAGGATTTACGGTAGCAGATTCCAAAGGAGATGCTATCAAAGTTCAAGCTTGTGAAAATGTGGTGATGCGTGATTTAGAAACTACTTGGACAGATGGTAAAAAGGCAACGAATGGCGCTTATGGTTTATATCCTGTGAGTAGTACCAATGTTTTGATGGAAAAATGCGAAGCTTCTTTTGCAATGGATGCGGGTATTTATGTTGGTCAATCCACCAATGTGGTCGTTCGAGACAATTATGTTCATAATAATGTGGCAGGTTTAGAAATTGAAAATACAAGAAATGGTGAAGTGTATAATAATGTAGCCAAAGGTAACACTGCTGGAATGCTCATATTTGATATGCCAGACTTACCTCAAGCTAATGGCGATAAAATCAAATTTTATAATAACTTAATGGATGGTAATAATGGAGAAAATTTTGCTCCAAAAGGTATGATTGTAAGTACGCTTCCTCCCGGCACAGGCATGAATTTAATGTCTCATTCTAACATTGAAATGCACGATAATGTGATTAAAAATCATAAAACGGTTAGTGTGATGATTAATAGCTGGTTTATCACTGGAAATCCTTTTAAATCTGAAGCATTTGACCCTTATTGCACGAATATTAATATTCATGATAATAAAATTTCTGACCAAAATGGTCCTTCAGATATGTCTACTGAAGCTGGACAATTGATTTCTTTCATCACAGA
>CALLVC010000363.1 GCA_938010785.1 uncultured Saprospiraceae bacterium | reverse complement strand
TACACGGATAGAACGGTTTCTTTACTAGATTTGTTCTAGGTCAGATGCCCTAATAGTACTCGACCTAGAGCAAATCTAGTATAGTAACCGTCTAAATCCGTGTAAATCTCAAAGAGATTTCCGTGTCGAATCCTATATAGTTAGCATTATCGTTTTAACAACTGAATCAGGTCAGTTATTTTTTGCTTATTCTCTTAACCCCGACTAGGGTTATTAAAATTTTACTTCCCCGTTATGCTTCTGTGATAATTAAACCATAAATTTGTAGTTATTAAAAAGACATAGCGAACACCTTCATTTTTTCAAAAAAATTATAATTTATGATTAAGCAAAGCTTATTTTTTTTAGTGGCCTTCTTTGGTTTAGTGCTAACGAGTTGTGGACAACAACAAGGAACCCCAATCAAAGACCAATCAAAAATGAAAGAAGTACCTGCAATTGCGGATTATATCGCTGGCAAAAATTTAGATAAATATACTGTTGCGACTTTCGCAGGAGGCTGTTTTTGGTGTACCGAAGCATCTTTCGAACGGATAAATGGAGTAGCAGCCGTGATTAGTGGATATTCAGGTGGGGAGATTAAGCATCCTACTTATCGGCAAGTAGCGAGTGGTAGCACTAAACATGCAGAAGCTATTCAAATATATTTTGATGCAGACATCGTTTCCTTTGAGACGCTTTTAGAAGTGTTTTACGTGGCGCATGATGGTACCCAAATAAACCGTCAAGGACCAGACAGAGGGCCACAATATAGGTCAGAGATTTATTACCACAATGCAGCACAAAAGGCAGCCAGCGAAGCCTACATCAAAAAGCTAGATAACTCTGGAAAATTAAGTCGCCCAATAGCCACTATAATCAGCAAATACAAAGAGTTTTGGGTAGCAGAAGCCTATCATCAAGATTACTACCCAAGCAATCAGGACAACCCTTATATTGCGAATGTAAGTAAGCCAAAAGTAGAGAAAGTAGAAAAGGTATTTAAGGCAATTTTGAAGAAGGAATATTTACCATAGGGTCTTTTTAAGATTAACAACAAACCACTCACAACTAACCACTAAGAACGCCCCATTCCAAAACTTTAAAAATTACGAATTATGCAACATCTAAAATTAATTTTTGTAGCCATTCTATTTTTTAATATAACTAGTTTAGTAGCTGGAGACGGCAATCCAAAAGAGTTAGGTAAGGTTAATTGGCTGAGGAATTTTGAAGAAGGTATTTCAAAATCTGCAACGGAAAATAAACCTGTCTTTCTATTGTTTCAAGAAGTACCGGGCTGTAGTACTTGTCAAAACTATGGTCAAAATGTATTAAGTCATCCTTTGATAGTAGAGGCGATTGAAAGTCTATTTGTACCCGTTGCTATTTTTAATAACAAAAGAGGTGCAGACGCCAAAGTACTTGATTTTTATAGAGAGCCTTCTTGGAATAATCCAGTGGTAAGAATAGTAGACGCTAAGAAAGAAAATTTAGTTAATCGGGTCAATGGTAATTATACCCAATTGGGTATCGTTCAAGCGATGAGAGAAGCGCTTCAAGTCGCTAATAAACCAGTCCCTAATTATCTGACTTTATTGGAAGAAGAACTACTAGCAGACCAAACTGGAACAAATTCAGCGGTATTTTCTATGTATTGCTTTTGGTCGGGTGAAAAAGAGATTGGAAAGCTAGATGGAGTAGTAGAGACGCAAGCGGGATTTATGAATGGCCGTGAGGTTGTTTCCGTTAAATATGACCCTTCAGTAATTGCTTATGATGATTTATTGAAGACTTCTAATAAAGCAAGTTGTGCAAGTTCCGTTTATACAGAGGACGAAGCGCAAGTCGAAGCGACCAAGAATATTCTAGGAAAAGGAAAAGTAGCCGATTTAGGTAAATTCCGACAAGACCGAGAACCTAAATATTACCTAGGCAAAACCGTTTACCGTTTTGTGCCCATGACTCAAATACAAGCAACTAAAGTCAACAGCTTGCTAGGTCAGCGACAATTACCTGACGATTTATTATCTCCTCGACAATTAGCACTTTTGAAAGAAATCCAAGCGAATCCTAATGGGAAATGGGAAAACGCGATTAATAAGGATTTCGTAGCTGCTTGGGAAGCAGTTCAGTAGGCAGTAGGCAGGCGAGTTAACTTAATTGAGATTGTTATTGCTATTGCTATTGAAGCTGAGTGATATAAATCTACTTGTTGAATTGTCAATTAGCTTTTATTTTTACATTTTTAAATAAATAAAGACTTGGTGTGTGTAATAACTGCCAAGTCTTTGTTTTATAGATTCAGTATATTTTTAAGCAATAATATGGAGGCATATCAAAGCATTGGTTTTACCAAAAAAACATATGGCGTTAAGGGAGAACTTAAATTGAATATTGAAGACCGATATTTAGAAGATTTTGCCCAAGCAGATGTCTTGTTTTTAGATATTGCAGGCCGGAAAATCCCTTACTTTTTGGAGTATATTAATTTCGAAAATCCTTTTACATTAAAATTTGAAGATTTTGATTCTAAAGAAAGTGCAATTGAGCTGACAGGGAAAGAAATCTTTATGCGGACGACTGATTTATTAGCGGAAGAAGAAAGAGTTTTTGAGGTAGTAGGAAATTTAGTTTTTGAGCAATATATCAATTTTGAAATTGTAGATAAAACGCTAGGGGAAATTGGCATAATTGAAGAAATAATAGAATATCCTCAGCAAGAAATGGCTGCGCTCAGATTCCAAGAAAAAGAGGTTTTAATACCCATGAATGAACAACTTATCACTAAGATTGATACAGAAAATAAAGTGATAGAAATGGATTTGCCTGAAGGCTTATTGTCTTTGGAGTAAGTAGATTTTTAAATAATAACAAGCTACGGATAATTATTACTTTTTTATCTGAAGCTCTAAATACTCTTGGCTATCTAGCACGTAAAACTATATGCGCTATGTGTTTTTACTAT
>CALLVC010000362.1 GCA_938010785.1 uncultured Saprospiraceae bacterium | reverse complement strand
CCATCTCAACAAGGAAGCTTAATGGGCTACTGGTTATTAGATGATGGTACTTTGCAACAAATCGACGGCTCATGGAGAGCGTTAGCTAACCGACCTTCCGCAGTACAATTTTCTCCAAATGGAGATTACCTAGTCGTTTCTTCTATCAATGCAGGTTCATCCGCCTTAGCAAGTTTAGACGAAAATGAAATCGTTGTATACGCCGTAAATTCAGATGGTTCTTTAAGTGCAGAACCAACAGCAGGTGCAACCTCTACGCTTAGAGAAGATGGAACAGGAAGAAATAATAGTAGAAATCTTCCTTCAGCAATTGGTTTCCAAATCGTAGGTGACAATTATGTAGTCGTAACAGAAGCAAGAGAATTTCAACCAGATGGCACACCACCAGCATTTCCAGCCTTACAAGATGGTTCAGTTTCTACATGGCAAATAACAAGCGGCGGTGGTCTTAGACCAATCAACTTGGATGTAGCATCGGGCGTAAACAATACAGGAAGAACAGCTTGCTGGTTAGATTTCAACGAAGACGAAAGTGCGTTCTTTGTATCTAATGCGATAGAAGCAGGTTTGGCAGCATACAGTTTTAACAACGGAGAAATCGAATTATTAAACCAGACTGCAGCTCAAGGCGTAGGTGCAACGGGTAATACAACTGACCCAGCAGCAGCATTTGGAACCACTCAAGGATGGATTGACCTTTGGATTTCTGATGACGGTGAATTTTTATACCAATTACACGGTTTCGGAGGTACAATCGGTGTTTACCGAATCAATGGAACAGACCTTGAATTAGTGGAAGAAGTAAACGGTGATTTACCTGCCAATAATGTACAAGGCATTGTAGCAATATAAATTTTTAGTTTTAAGGTTTATAATTAAGCGTCTTAACCTTCTTTTTTGGAAGGTTAAGACTTTTTTGATTAATTACCATAAATTTTTGCCTCCATTTTCAAGCAAAAAAAGAGCGAATTTTCGCCCCAGCAATTTAATTTTTTTGTTGCTACTGATTTTCCTTTTTTTAAAGAACAAATTCCTTATTTTTGCATTTCGTTTTTAGAATTTATTAAATTAAAAATCACCAACGACCTTTATTATGGGTAAAAAATTATCACTTAGAGACGGACTTAGAGAAGCTATGTCAGAGGAAATGAGAAGAGACGAAAATGTCTTTTTGATGGGCGAAGAAGTAGCAGAATATAATGGTGCTTATAAAGTAAGTAAAGGCATGTTGGACGAGTTTGGTCCAAAAAGAGTAATCGATACACCAATCGCAGAACTAGGATTTGCAGGAATCGGCGTAGGTGCAGCGATGAATGGTTTGCGTCCAATCGTAGAATTTATGACTTGGAACTTTGCCATTTTGGCTTTTGACCAAATAGTCAATAATGCAGCAAAGACTTTATCACAATCAGGTGGTCAATACGCTTGTCCAATCGTTTTTAGAGGCCCATCAGGAGCAGCGGGACAATTAGCACAACAACACTCTCAAACCTTTGAGGCATGGTTGGCAAATACACCGGGACTAAAAGTTATCTCTTCTATCGACCCATTTGATAGCAAAGCATTATTAAAAGCAGCCATTAGAGATAATGACCCAATTTGTATTATGGAGTCTGAACTAATGTATGCTTTAGAAGTAGACAATACGGTAGCAGGAAAGCGTACATATTCTTTTTCTAGAAGTACATGGGAAACGGATTACATCGAAGGTGAAGATGAGCAAGAATTAATACCAATCGGAAAAGCGGTAGTACGTCGAGCAGGAACAGATATTACATTGGTCTCTTTCAATAAATCCGTGCTAGAATGTTTAGTAGCAGCAGATGAATTGGCAAAGGAAGGTATTTCAGCAGAGGTTATCGACTTGCGAACAATTCGCCCAATGGATTATGAAACCATCATTAAATCTGTTAAGAAGACCAATAGAATTGTAGCAGTAGATGAATCTTGGCCTTTTGCAGGTGTCTCTGCGGAGATTGCCTATATGATTCAAAAGCATGCTTTTGACCACTTAGATGCTCCTGTAATCAGAGTGAATGCAGCAGATGTTTCTTTACCATATGCACCAACTTTAGTTGAGGCTTACATGCCAAACGCTAGTAAGATTCTTAAAGCGGTGAAGGAAGTGATGTATATGAAAGCTTAAAAAAGGTGATTTTTCACCTCTTTCCATATTAATTGAAAAGCCGAGTTGCAATGATAGCAACTCGGCTTTTTTAGTATCTTTTCTGTTTTTTTGATAAAGAATTAAGCCATTTGAAATAAGGATAATTTAAAATTTAGGTTCTTATGTGAAATTTGAAATCAAATCCTATTTGATTCGGAATCGATAATTTAAAATATTGATAATTTTCAAGTTCAACTGTAATGCCCACCAAAGGTGGTTTTAAATTGAAAATCCGCCAGCCTGAAGACTAGGCAGGCAGGTTTTAAATTGAAAATTGAAAATTAAATCAATCCTTTCCTTTAGCAAGCTGAATGGCTACTTCTAATTGTTCATCTATTCCCTTCTTAACTCCAGCAATTGATTTTTTAACAATAACATCAGGTTCTATTCCTATACCATGCAATTGAGAACCATCATGTTTGATGACTTTCATCCCTGTCCATGTTACATTATAATCTCCAAGCAGGCTAAATCTATTGTAAACGCCGTTGGTACCTGCTGTAGTTTCTCCAACTATTGTAGCTAAATTATAGCCTTCAATATAACTTAAATAGGATTCTGCATAACTAATTGCTCTTCCATCTGTGATAAATATAATTTTCTTATCACCTAAATAAGGAGTGGTAGGTTTCATTTCATCTGTCCAATTAGCTAACTTGAAATTATACGGTTCACGATGATTAGGATAGACTATTTGAGGCGTTTGCATCCAATTAGTTGAGGTATCATTTGTGACCATCAGGTGTTTTATAAATTCATGATTACCATTAGGGTATCCTCTTAGGTCACAAATTATCGCTTCACTTTTAACTAACTGAGGTAATAGCCGTTCTATCTCTTTCATTGAGATATTATTTAGATTTAGGTATGCTATTCCTTCTTCTATTTGTTTATGAGTGTGTTCATTTACTAAAGGGCGAGGATGCTCCTTTAAAATATCCAAAGTTCGAGTAAGAGAGATTTCTGTCGAATCAATCGTCAAATTTATAGTAGTTCCTTTTGGTCCCAAAAGACGTTTAGACTGTGCTTTGTACTTTAAAGAACTATTAGTACCAGCAGATATTCTAGATTCAATTTTTTTAAAATATGCTTTAGCTGCCGTACCGTTTATGTGTGTAACTTCATCACCAACTTTGATATTATTTGTATTGGCTAACAAATTAGTGAATGTATCACCATCGGCTACCACTTTCGTTATAATCAACTTGCCTTCAATCCATTCCCAATAAAGCGGAGGAAAATATCTTTTTTTATCGGAGTATTTTGACACATGTAGGTGTCCATCTCTCAATGAAGCCATCATCTGTTCAATAGTAGTCAAGTGGTCTTCTTCGTTCCTATCTATAATACTCTGTTTCAAAGCTTTTTCTAGTTCCTCCTTCCAGTCATAACTAACTACCTCATGATATGGATAAAAGTGTTCAAAAACGTTGTAAATTATTATGACATTTCCAAAACGAGCAGGTGCTTTTTGAAAATCTATACTATAATTCTGCAAGTTATCTTTTAGCCGTTTAAGCGCTTGATGATTTGTTCTTGGGTAAGTCCCCATAAAATCTTTATCCAAAACAATGGGAAGTACAACTGATACATTATTTTTTATTTCACTTGAAATTTTGGCATCCATTTCCGGGATTAAAGAAAATAATTTATCCTTTATCACCCCATCTTTTACCACTACTTTCCTGCTTGTATAAAATCCATCTGGACCGCTCGTACCTAAACCCAGTCCTTCGTGTTGCCAAAAAACTTTGGTTGGAGTAGAAGCATCTAAAGGGAATAATTGATAAGCATTATTTGCCATTACTTCTACCTCATCAGAAAAATTAAATTTAATAGATGGCGCAATCGGTTTAAATAATTCGTAAAGAACCTCTACTAACTCATTGTCATTACTACAATGCTGTATTCTTTCGGCACCATAGGATGCAAATAGGTCCCAATCTATTGATGCTGCCTCATCACTAGGATGAAAATATTTTACGTAACCATATACTTTAGCAAATGCAACTAAATTTGCCGTAGTAGCTTCCTGCTCAATTTTACAATTGCAAGTAATACTCAAAAGGAATAAAAAGCCTAAAATTCGCATATTCATTTGATTAAGGAAGGATAAAATAATGAGGTCGTCGAAAGAGAACGCCCAAGTGGTGAGGTTATTGTTTTACCGCTACTAACAAATAAAACTCAAGTGCTCTATTTATACCTTACAAATTTAAGAGACATTAAACATTCCTAAATATTAAGTCATGTGGTGATACAGCGTTCGGCTTTTTTTGTATCTTGTCAAAAATTTTGATATGAAAATCCACTGCCTTCAAACAGGAACCGTCCGCTGCAAGCAATTTCAACTCACAGGTGCCAGCAACATCATTTCTCGATTTTATCAATTAGCATTCACCGATAAATGGGGAGAATGGATGCCAACTTATTGTTGGCTCATCGAACATCCAGAAGGGTTAATTCTCGTAGATACAGGAGAAACCGCCAAAATCTATGAGAAAGGCTATTTACCAGATGGCGGATTATACCACAAAGCAGTGGAAACAAGAATTAAAGCCGAAGAAGAACTCCCTCACCAACTAGCCAAAATTGGCTACAAAACAACAGCTATAAAAACCGTTATTTTGACGCATATGCACGGCGACCATATCGGCGGACTTTCTCATTTTGAACATGCGACCATTTATGTCGGCAAAGCAGAATATGAAATGGCGAGTGGTAAAAAAGGAGCAGGAAATGGGTATTTTAAAAAGAATTGGCCCGCATGGTTTCAACCAACCTTAATTGATTATACAGATGGTGCAGAGGGTAACTTTAGCCATTCCCAAAAAATTACGGCAGATGGACAAGTCGTCGTCGTTCCAACACCCGGTCACTCTATCGGGCATCAGTCTATTCTAGTGAAAAATGAGAGATTTACGACGATTTTAGCAGGAGATTTGACTTATAATGAAAGTACTTTAAAGGCAGAAATTCCAGATGTATTACTAAATAATAAAGCAGCAAAACAGACCGTAAAAACCGTCCATCAATACGTTAAAAGTAACCCCAGTATTTATTTATCGGCTCATGATTGGAATGCCCCAGATATTCTAGAAAACACCAAAATTTATAAAGCATCAGCTATCGTTTAAGTTATGGAACAAAACACCGCAAAATATATCATTCTGGCAGGGTTAGCCCTCGTTGTTATCGGCGTACTTTTCTATTTTTTAGGAGACAAACTAAAATGGATAGGCAATCTACCGGGAGACATCAAAATTGATAATGAAAATACTAAAATTTACTTCCCTATCACGACGATGATTTTGGTGAGTATTGTTGGGTCGATACTGCTGAATCTAGTCCGAAAATTCTTTTAAATATGGATTACAACCTTAAAAATTAAGATTCCTTAAAATCCAATCTAAAATCCAGCAAAGAAAAAATCCGTTTAAAATCCGTCTAATCCGCTAAATCCGTGAGCCCATCCTCCTAGTAAAGAATCTTATCTTATCTAAGAACAAGACCTAGAACAAGTCCCAAAAGCACGACCTACAAAAATCCCTGACTGCCGTCAGGCAGGCTGTCATCCTGTAAACCCGTAGTGCCCAATCACATCAAAATCCAACTTCGCCCCAATCACTTCCGACATATCCAATTCCGCATATAAAATCCCTTCCTCATCGTATAGCGGACCAGCTAATATTTGCCCTAAAGGGCTTACAATCAAACTTCCACCCCGACACATCACATCAGGTTGATTATCAAGGTCTTCCAAACCAACTAAATCTTTAGGATACATATCTTTAGTAACAAATTGGTTGCTCCCAAGCACAAAACAGCGACCTTCTAAAGCTATATGTCGCATGGTAGCCGTCCAAACTTCTCGACCATCAGCCGTCGGTGCTAAATAAATTTCTATACCCTGTTCGTATAAACGCATACGAGCCTGAGGCATATAATTTTCCCAGCAAGTCAGTCCTCCAATTTTTCCAATTTCCGTTTCATAAACATCTAAATCTGAGCCATCTCCTTCTCCCCAAATAATGCGTTCAGCAGCAGTAGGTTTAATCTTTCGATGTTTGCCAACCAACTGTCCTTGCGGGTCATAATAAAGCGTTGTGCAATACAAAGTCCCACCATGTCGAGTTTTTTCGGTTACCCCAGTTACTAAAAAGACTTTATACTTCGCTGCAATTTTACCAATAGCCGCCGACTCTTGACTAAATACCTCAATAGCACTTTCCCAATATCGTAACCAAGTCGCCCTACCCTCCTTACTACGACTTCCTACTACTGTTCCAAAACTTAAACCTCTGGGATAACAGGACACAAAAGTTTCTGGAAACAGTACTAACTTTGCCCCGTTTTTAGCAGCTTCTTTGACCAACTTTTCCATTTTGGCAATGGTCGCTTTTACATCAAAAAGAATGGGTGCAGCTTGGATGACGGCTACTTTTGTAATTGGGTAAGGCATATTTTTATTTTGGTCAAAGATAGGAAATTGAAAGGTTATTTGAGTTTATTGGAAGAAACAGACGGGGACGAAGCTACGCTCCTTAGAAAAAACAAAATCCATGTAATTAAATCTACAGACAGAGTCGGGGCGATGCCCCTTAAAAAATTAAAGAGCATAGCTCTGTCACGATCTGTAGATACAAAAAGTCTCCATATCTGGCGCTAAGGAGCGTAGCTTCGGCACGTTTTAACCCACTTGCCCAAATGTGTGCATACAGTCGGTCTTTAGACTTGTTCACTAACCTAAAGGTCAGTGTCCCAAACAAACTAAAGTTTGTGCTACCAGTTTAATAACCTATCATTAACGTTGGTAAAGCCAATAGAATCCTTTTTCTTTACGTTTTACATTTATCAATCTTAAAATATACGTTTTTTAATTTGCAACCAACAATAGATATTCCAAAAATTGACTGCTGTTCGAAGTCCATTCTTTCTGCAAGGAAGGTTAAAGGAATATTATGTTCTATTGCATTCTTGCTACTTTCCAGTATGACTATCTCTGCCCAAGCTACGGTCACGGTCACCGAAAACGATACCACGGGCAAAAAAGAAATAAGAATTATTTATTCCGATTTATTAGAAAACGAAACGGACTCTTTAGATAACAGAACCACCAAATTGTCAGGAAATGTGGAGTTGGAGCAGGATAGTGTTTTAATGTATTGTGATACGGCATTCAAGCAGGGCAATAACATCATCGCTTATGGAAATGTAGCTATTCAGCAAAATGATACCTTAAAGGTCTTTTCAGATTCATTAGTTTACCGAGGGGAAACGAAGATAGCTGATTTATTTGGCAATGTAGTCATGGAAAGTAATGATAAAAAACTGTTTACCAGTTATTTAAATTATGAACTAGACCCTAAAATAGCTCGCTATGTTACGGGGGCATTAATCACCCAAGGAGATACCAAACTGGTCAGTAAACGAGGCACTTTTTTTGTACAAACCGATGAGATGTTTTTCAAAGACAGTATCACCGTTTACGATTCTACCTTCACTTTGAGAGCTGATACTTTACTATATAATTCAGAGACACAAGTCGTTACCTTTTTGGGTCCAACCCTTATCAATCAAGACAGCAATTTAATCTATTGTGAAGAAGGTTTTTATGATATGGACACCAAACTGGCAGAGTTTACAAAGAATGCCCAATACGTGAAAGGAGAACAAAAAGCGACAGCGGAAATGATTACCTATGATGGGTCTATGAAGGAAATTAGGCTAGAAGGCGATGCAAAATTTGTAGAAAATGACAAGTTAGCCACCGCAGATATAATACGTTATGATGAAGATACAGAAGATATATTTTTGGAAGGAAATGCCTTTTTCAGGGATTCCACTCAAGAAGTAAAAACTAACGAAGACATCAAATATAATTCAGAAACAGAATCGTTTAAGGCAACAGGTCGAGCCGAAGTAGTAGATGACAAACAAATTTTATTCGCTAATTCTTTAGACTTTGATGATGAAACAGGATTAGGTTTAGCTGAAGGAGATGTGTTTTGGCAAGATACCGTGGAAAATATTTCAATCAACGCGGAAATAGCCAATTATAATAAAGAAAGCGGCTATATCAAAGCTAAAGGAGGAAGACCATTACTCACCTTAGTGAATACCGACACGCTTTTTTTAGCTTCCGATACCTTAATCTCTTCCCAAGATAACGATGTTGATAGCACCCGATTATTAGAAGCATTCGAAGATGTTCGAATTTTTAAAGATGACTTACAAGCAGTTGCGGATTCGATGGCATTTATTACCAAGGATTCACTCATTAAATTATTTGGCGACCCAGTTTTATGGTCCGATACTTCCCAATTTAAAGGCGACTCCATCTTTATTCAAATGAAAGGTGGCGGAATTGACCGTATTTATTTACATAATAATGCGTTCATCGTTACTACTCCAGATTTAGAATTTTTCAATCAAATAAAAGGTAAAAATATAGTCGCTTTTTTCGAAGAAAATAAATTAGACAGAGTAAAAGTGACTGGAAATGCCGAGGCTATTTATTACGCCTTAGACGAAGAAGATGCTTATATCGGTGCGACCAAAACAGTATGCAGCGAGATGCTAATTTATTTTAAAGAGGAAAATGTAGACCGCATAAAGTTTTTCAAACAACCGACCTCTGAAATTACCCCCATGAAGCAGGTACTTGGCAATCAGCCTAAATTAGATGGGTTTAGTTGGGATTTTATTATTCGACCTAAGTCGGTCGCAGATTTACGAGACAAAACATTAGTCATGACTAGAGGTCGAACGAGTATGGCTAATCCTAGTGCAAGTTCAGGACCTCCACCTGGCGTAGGTAGTGGAGATGGGCCACCTCCCGGAGTAGGTAGCGGAGACAGACCAAAACCAGTAGATAAGAAACCAACTGGAAGACCAAAACCTAAAGGAGGAGGTAAATAATGCGCTTAACGAAAGCTATTGACAATAAGGAAATCGGTAGCACTCTCGTATAGCTATCGGGATTAGTTTGTTCGGGACGCTGACCTTTAGGTTAGCCAATTAGTCGAACAAGTTCAAATTCAAGTATCAAACATCAAGCACCAACCTCACAAGTTTCTGATAATCGATTACTTACTTGAAATTATAAAATTTCGACACATTTCAACAAGTTTATCCTAATAATAAAAGTAGATGACAGTATCTATTCCTTTAGGTTAATATGCCCAAGGTATGGGAGCAAAGACCGATTCTTATTATGTCGCCCACTTCGGGGCTATAGATACTGCTCTCATTAATGCCCCTAAGACTTACGCCATAGGTTAGATAATGTCGTCCCGTTGGGACTATATAAATGTTAATCACTTTGATAAACTTGTCCACATTTTTTAACATTCTTAACTAGTCTAAAGACTATTATCCCGGATAAACTAAAGTTTGTAGTACTAATTACAATTTCGGCTACAATGCCAATCAAAGGTGGTTTTAAATTGAAATCTCACTACGTCCCTAATATCCTTTTTGGGGAGACACCTCATTTAATAATTCCTCACCACGCTTCATTCGTTTATAATTTTCAACTACCTGATGTACCGCGCTTTCCAAATTTGTCAAACTAGCCACATGCGGAGTAATTTGTATTTTGGGATGTTTCCAAAAAGGATGAGGTTTAGGTAAAGGTTCCGTATGAAAAACATCCAAAGTTGCGCCAGACAAATGACCATTATCAATCAAAGGAATCAAGTCATTTTCGACGAGATGACCACCTCTTCCTACATTAATTAAATACGCACCTTTAGGTAATTGGCTTAATAATTTTTCATTTAAAATGCCTTTAGTCGAAGCCGTCAATGGTAAAATATTAATCAGCACATCGGTTTGTTTCAACATTTTGAATAACTGCTTCTCTCCCGCAAAGCTTTTGACCTTTCTGATTTTTTTGGGGGAATTGGACCAACCTTGTGTTTTAAAACTCAGTTTAGCAAACTGTTGAGCCACGTAACCACCAATTTGGCCTAAGCCTAAAATAGATACCCTTGTTTCAGGGATGGTTTTATATTGATGGGTTCGCCAATATTGATAACTTTTTCGACGATTATATTGGGCAAAATCTTTTAGGTAAAACATCGTTGCAGCAAGCGTATATTCCCACATATCTGCACTTAATCGCTCATCAATAATTCGTACGACCTTCACCCCTTTTTCAACTGTATTCGTATCAAAAATATGGTCCACGCCAGCCCCTAAAGATTGAATAACCTTCAAATTTTTAAAAGCTTTCAATTGGTCTTTTTCTGGTTTCCAGCAAACGAGAAATTCCGCATTTACAGCGTCCTCAGATGCACTAAAAATATCGATTTTTGTATCTGGTAATTTAGCTTGTAAGGCATTTTTCCAAGTAGCAGGGTTTCTGTAGTTAGTCAGAATGGCTATACTCATTATTTGTTTTTAGGCAAAAATAAGCATATCCTATTCCTTTTGAAAGAACAAAGTAAAGTTGTACATCTTATTATTCTTTCATTACTTAGTTCAAAAAAATCTCTGCTTTGAACCTATGACCAATTTTAGTAAATTTAGGTTTTTCTTATGGAATCCATACTATAATTAATTCTAAAAATGAAAATTCTAATTACAGGAAGTAGTGGGCATTTAGGAACAGCTTTGTCAATGACCTTTGCTAATACCAACCATGAAATAGTTGGAACCGATATTATAGCAGGTGAATTTACGCATCGAGTAGGGAATTTAGCGGATAAAAAATTTGTCCAAGCTTGTATGAAAAATGTGGAAGTTGTTTTGCATACGGCCACTTTACACAAACCGCATATAGTTACCCATAGCAAACAAGATTTTATAGACACAAATATTACTGGAACGCTCAATTTATTAGAAGCAGCGGTAAAAGAAAACGTAAAATCATTTATTTTTACTAGCACTACTAGTACTTTTGGAGATGCCATGCAACCGAGTCAAAAAGAAGGCGCAGTTTGGGTAACCGAGAATTTAGTCCCTATTCCCAAAAATATTTATGGTATCACAAAAATCGCCGCAGAAAACCTTTGTCGATTATTTCATCGAAATCATCAATTATCCTGTTTAATTTTGCGAACATCTCGTTTCTTTGCAGAGGCTGATGATAATAAATTGTTAAGTGCAGCTTATGAAGATGCCAATATTAAAGCCAACGAATTACTTTATAGAAGAGCAGATATTCAAGATGTAGTTGATGCTCATTTAATTGCCCTAGAAAAAGCTAACATAATTGGTTTTGGCAAATATATTATCAGTGCCACCACCCCATTTAAACCAACTCATTTATTGGATTTACAATTAGATACTGCTAAAGTTCTAAGCGACATTTATCCCGATTTTTCTTTAACTTATGCCAATCAAGGGTGGAAAATTTTTCCTAAAATTGGTCGAGTGTATGTTAATGAAAAAGCTAGAAAGGAATTGGGTTGGCA
>CALLVC010000361.1 GCA_938010785.1 uncultured Saprospiraceae bacterium | reverse complement strand
TTTTCCGCAAAGTGAATTAGATTACATGGCTGGTAGAGGCATTAATCAAGAAGGTTTACAATTAAAGAAAGGGGAAAAATCTTTTTATTGGTCTGGTCGTTACCACAATAACATGAACTCTAGAGATACATTGGTAACAGATTTAAATGTTTTGGAAACATTTGATCCAGTATTACCAGATAGTTATAAGGAGTCAGAATATGTCATGCTAGGAAATTTACAGCCTGATGTACAAATGCGAGTCATTGAGCAAATGAATAAGCGACCAAAGTTAATCATCATGGATACGATGAACTTTTGGATGGACATTGCAATGGACAGCTTGAAGAAAACAATTGCAAAAATCGACGTATTGACAATCAATGATGAAGAGGCAAGACAATTGTCTGGAGAATATTCTTTAGTGAAAGCAGCGGCTAAGATTTTAGAAATGGGCCCAAAATATTTGGTCATCAAAAAAGGAGAGCACGGTGCTTTATTATTTGATAAAGAAAATATCTTCTCTGCTCCAGCTTTACCATTAGCAGAAGTATATGATCCAACAGGTGCGGGAGATACTTTCGCAGGTGCGTTTGCTGGTTACCTTGCACAGACGGATGATATTTCTTTCGAGAATATGAAAAGAGCGATTATTCATGGTTCTGCTATGGCATCTTTCTGTGTAGAGAAGTTTAGTAATGAGCGTTTGAAGGCATTGACGACCGAAGAACTAGATGCTCGGCTACAGAAATTTGTTGATTTAACTACTTTTGATTTGGCAATGGCAGATGTTGCCTAAGTAGATAACTAGTGCTATCATTCATAAATCTTTGACACTTAAATCGGCGTCTTTTTCCGTTATGCTGCGTTATTTATTTTTTGAATAGCTACGGCTATTAAAAAAATAAATGCCTTGCCTAACAAAAAAATACACTCGATTAACTTGTCAATTACTTATAAATGATAGCACTAGCTAAAAACTTTATATAACTCTTTTTATTGAAAAAAATAATTACACATTATGATTCCACTTCACACAAATTCTACAAAACAATTTAAATCAGTTGTGCTTACAGCTTTTTTGTTGTTTTTATTTATTGGCTTTTCACAGGGCCAAGTTACTCCGACTGATTGGAAAATAAATACTCCAACATCGGCAAAGGCAAGAAGCAATACTACCTTTAAAGCACTTCCCGAGGAAGCTGTCAAAGCTAGTATTTCCATTGCGGATTTTAAAAGAAAATTACAAAATGCTCCGCAAGAGATTGTCATTCCTACTCCAGCGGGCAATTTTGAAACTTTCCTAATCAAACCGACCAATGTCGTGGCTGAAGAAGTAGCACATTTATACACCATTAAAACTTTTAGCGGCTACAAAAAAGATGATCCAAGTGTATTAATTGCTTGTGATATAAGTGACTATGGTTTCCATGCTGGTGTATACGATGGCAAGCAAACCTATTTTGTAGAACCTGCTTCTAGTGATATTTCAGCCGTTGAACAGCACTATATTTACTTTAAGCAGCAATCAAAAGCTGGAAAGGTAAAATGTGGTGTTACCTCAAACACCCGTTCTATTCAACAAGCTATTAATGCAACAGGCAGAAACATCCCAAATACTAAACGAACTTACCGTTTAGGTATTATCGCTTCGGGAGAGTATGGTCAACAATTTGGTGGTACTCCTTTTAATGCGACGAATGTTTTAAATGCATTGGCATCTGGCGTGAATTTGATTAATCCTATTTATCTGAGAGATTTAGGTGTTGAATTCAGCTTGGTTTCTACGGCAGCGATGGTATATGCCAATCCTATCACAGACCCGTTTGACTTAAATGACCAAAGCGACATTGTAGATCAGAGTCACGACCTTTGCGTAGCTGCTTTGGGCGTCAACGGCTTTGATATAGGACACACAGTCGTATGGGAAAATCTAGGTGGCCTTGCTTCTACTGGCGTTGTTTGTGATAATCTAAAAGGAGAAGGTTTTTCTGGAGCAGATGGTTCTGTAACTACTCTTTGGGTAGATTACGTGGCACATGAAATTGGGCATCAATTTGGGGCAGAGCATAATTTTTCTGCGGAAGAATGCCAAGCTTCTGTAGCTGGTTTCAGATTTGAACCAGGAGAAGGGTCCTCTATAATGGCCTATGCGAATGTTTGCCAAGCTTCCGTTCGATATACTTCAAGTGCAGACCCTTATTTCCACTATGCATCTATCAAAACCATGCAAGATTATATAGCCACTACAAATTGTGCTATCACCTCAAATTTGGGGAATAGTGACGACCCTGTGGCTTTTGCTCAAAGTAATATTACCATTCCCAAGCAAACACCCTTTGTATTGGTTGGAAATGCTACTGATGCTAATGATTTGGCAAGTAACTTAACTTATAATTGGCTGCAATATGACGGCAATGGAGCCGCCACTACTGGTGCTCCAGATTGTAATTCTACCACAGCTCCATTGTTTAGATATAGACCTCCAGTAGATGTATCCATTCGCAGCTTTCCACAATATGCAGATGTAATCGCTGGAAATAATAATGCGACCACTTGGGAAAGACTACCTTGTACTGCTAGAACTATGAATTTTTCCTTAACCGTAAGAGATAATAATCCAAGTTTTGGTCGAGTTGCTGAGGATAGAATGGTGGTAACCGTTGCTGATACAGGACCTTTTGTCGTTACTTCTCCAAATGGTGGAGAAACGTTCATGGGAAACACCTCTAGTATTATCAATTGGTCCGTTAATGAAACCAATACGCATTGTCCCAATGTAGATATTCTTTTATCAATTGACGGTGGGGCAACTTATGCAGTTGTTGCAAATGCTACTCCAAACGATGGGACTCAAATTGTGACTATCCCAAATAATGCCAGTTCAACAGCTAGAATTTTAATTCGTTGTGATGTAACTGGAGGGTTTAGAGAAGCCTCTACTTTTTATGATGTGTCTAATGCAAATTTCACCATCTTAGAAGGTATTGCAATAGTGGACAATGATAATGATGGATTTGGTGCAGACGTCGATTGTAATGATAATAATGCGAATATCAACCCAAATGCAATAGAAGTGTGTGATGGTATAGATAATGATTGTGATGGTCTAATTGATGCAGCTGACCCTAGTGTTAGTGGTGTTACTGTCTATTATGCCGATTCCGATAAAGATGGATTTGGAGACCCTAATATTTCCGTAGTTTCTTGTAATCAGCCTACAGACTTTGTTCTAAATAACTCCGATTGCAATGATAATGATGCTTCAGTACATCCCGATGCTCTTGAGATTTGTAATGGGAAAGACGATGATTGTGATGGCTTAATCGATGAGGCAGACCCTAGCATTAATGGTATCCCTACTTGGTATGCAGACAACGATAATGATGGGTTTGGAAATATTAATATGGTAGTCGTTTCTTGTATCCAGCCTACAGGATTTGTTGATAATGCATTAGATTGTAATGATAATAATGCGACCATCAATCCAGATGCAACAGAAATTATTAATAATAATGTAGACGAAGATTGTGACGGTACTGCCCAAGTAATAGATATTGATAATGATGGACACAATTCTGATGTGGATTGTAATGACAACAATGCTACCATCGGCGCTCAACAACTACCTGGTGTTTCTTGTGATGACGGAAATGCTAATACAATAAATGATGTCATCCTAGCAGACGGATGTAGCTGTGCGGGTACGATACCAAATCCTATTGTAGACAATGACAATGATGGATTTAGTTCAACGGTTGATTGTGATGATAATAATCCGAATATCAATCCAGGTGCTACAGAAATTCCAAATAATAATGTGGATGAAGATTGTAATGGGACCGCATTAATCATTGATAATGATAATGATGGATTTAATTCCGATGTCGATTGTAATGATAACAATCCAGCTATTGGCGCTCGACAAACTCCGGGCACTGCTTGTAATGATGGTAATGCTAATACGACAAATGACGTCATCCTAGCAGATGGTTGTAGCTGTGCGGGTATCCTCATCAATACAAATGTAGACAATGATAATGATGGCTTTACTGCGGATGTAGATTGTGATGATTTTAATGCAACTATCAATCCAGCAGCAACTGAATTCCCTAATAATAATGTGGACGAAAACTGTGATGGAATTATCTTATTCATTGATAATGATAATGATGGACAGAATTCTTCCGTTGACTGTGATGATAACAACCCTAACATTGGCCCAATTCAAGCGGTAGGTACTGCCTGTGACGATGGAAATCCGAATACTGTAAATGATGTTATTCTAGCTGGTGGCTGTGACTGTGCAGGTACTATTTTCAATCCAAATGCTTGTATTAACCGCGGTGGTGATGCTGACAACGACGGGATTTGTGCAGATATTGATTGTAATGATAACAATGCAGCTATTGGTGCTCGACAAACACCTGGCACTGCTTGTGATGATGGAAATGCTAATACGACGAATGATGTCATTATATCAAACGGATGTGATTGTGCAGGTATAATCATCAATATAGATGTAGACAATGACAATGATGGATTTACAGCGGATGTTGATTGTGATGATTTTAATGCGACTATTAACCCAGCTGCAACTGAATTCCCTAATAATAATGTGGACGAAAATTGTGACGGTATTATTCTAATCATTGATAATGATAATGATGGACAAAATTCTTCCGTTGACTGTGATGATAATAATCCGAACATTGGGCCAATTCAAGCAGTAGGTACTGCCTGTGACGATGGAAATCCGAATACCGTAAATGATGTTATTCAAGCAGGTGGATGTATGTGTGCAGGTACTTTTTTCAATCCAAATGCTTGTATCAATAATGGAGGTGATGCTGATATGGATGGCATCTGTGCCGATATTGATTGTAATGACAACAATGCAGCTATTGGCGCTCGACAAACTCCTGGTACAGCTTGTAATGATGGCAATTCCAATACCGCTAATGACGTCATTCTTGCAGATGGCTGTAGCTGTGCAGGTACTATCATCAATACCAATACCGACAATGACAATGATGGCTTTACTTCGGATGTTGATTGTGACGATAATAATGCAACTATTAATCCAGGAGCTACCGAATTCCCTAATAACAATGTGGACGAAAATTGTGATGGGATTATCCTAGTAATTGACAATGATAATGATGGTCAAAATTCATCTGTTGATTGTGATGATAACAACCCTAATATTGGGCCTAAACAAGCGGTAGGTACTGCCTGCGATGACGGAAACCCTAATACTCATAATGACGTCATTCTCGCAGATGGCTGTACTTGTTCGGGTGCTGTAATTAATCCAAATGTAGATAATGATAATGATGGATTTAATTCTGATGTAGATTGTAATGATAATAATGCGGCTATCAATCCAGCTGTAATAGAAATTCCTGATAATGGAATTGATGAAAATTGTGATGGGGTTGATGGAATGACAACCATGTCTACCTGTGATGTGCCGACTGGCATCCATGCGGAAGGTTTGGCTGCGAGAAAAATCTTTATCACCTGGAATGCGCTTGAATCGGCTATTTCTTACACTGTTCAAGTTAGGTTTAAAGGGAGTAACTATTGGTTAGTTACCACAGATGTTTTGTGGAATAAGGTTTCTATTTTTGGACCTTCTGGTAGAGATTACGAATACCGAGTAAGAGCTAATTGTAACGGAGTATCGTCTGCATATAGTGAAATATTGGAATTTTCAAATACTGGCGCTTTTTCCGAAAGTGCAAGTAGCCGTAATGCCGATGATTTTGTCGCGGATATTATTATTCGAGATGAGGTAGCAGAATCTATCCAATTAACACCAAATCCAGTTAGAGAAGCTTTGACTTTACAATACACTACAATAAATAAGGCAACTGTAGCTATCTATCACACTTCTGGTCAATTAATTAGGCGAAAAACCATTTCTAATGACAATTATGCTCATCCAATTGATGTAAGTGATTTAGAAGCTGGACTATATTTATTAACGATTGAAGAAAATGGAAAATTACCTATTACTAAGCGATTTATTAAAATTAATTAGTAATCATTAATCCTATAAATTAAGAGTAGGGCGTCACGAGTTTTCGTGATGCCCTTTTTTTGTTTCCTACCAAATCTATTTTCTTTTAAGTGACTTAGGAACGATGTAGAAATAGATTTACAAACCTGCCCGACACTCAGGCAGGCGGGTTTAGGGTAGCTTATTTTGTTCTTAGTTTTTTACTTAAAAACAGGAGTTATGTTGATATAATAGCTTGCCTGTATGGGACTGTTTTTAAGGAGAAAAATAAGGGCGTATAAAAACGCAATTTATTAATTCATCATTCCTAAGACAGTCACCACCGTAAAAGATTACAAAGTAAACGTTGCAATTATTGGCAGATGCAAAGTTGGTCCGACCCAGACTCCACATCATTGGAAAAATCACTTAAGCGAGTTATAAGGGAGTAGGAAATAAATAAGGTACCCAAAAATGTGATATTAGTTTGTTTTTATACAAGGCGAAAAAAACGCAGTTATGCAGGGCATAATGAGTATTTTTTCAACGCAGTAGAAGAGCAAAATAATATTGCAGAATGGGTAGGTTATATTTTTCCTACTCTCTAAATACCCCTAAATCTTGTTCTTGCTTTATGTGTGGAAATCCTAGAAAATTTTTTAAACAAAAAACCGTTCAAGAAAGAAGATATTTGTCGACTGAGTTAAAGAAAACTTAAAACACGCCATTTCACTTCCTTTTTTATGCAATTCTAATACATCATTCATCCTTTTATTGAACTTTCACTGTATCTATACCTTTTAGAAAAAAGGCATTAATATTGTGACCTATTTAAAAAAATGTAGTCTTTAAGAACAACTCATTCGATTAAAAATCAATAAGATTGAACTAAACTACACATAGTCTAACAAACTGACACTCATGAAATTAGTAAAAAACATATTTAAATTTTTAGCACTATTAGCTGTCTTATTTTTGGTAGCTGCTATTGCTATTCCTATCTTTTACAAGGATAAAATAGTTGATGTCTTAAAAGAGGAGACCAATAAATCGCTCAATGCAAAGGTTGATTTTAAAGATGTGGAACTATCTTTATTTCGCAATTTCCCATCAATTACAGCAAGTATTGATAATTTGACTGTCGATGGTGTCAACGAATTTGCAGGGACTAGACTACTAACTGCCCCAGGAGTCGAATTAGAATTAGACTTTTGGAAAGTATGGAACAACAGCGAATCTATTCCTGTGGAAGCTTTCACTATGGAAAGTCCTCAAGTAAACGTTCGTGTCCTAAAAAATGGACAAGCAAACTGGGATATTACAAAACCTAGCCCCACTATTGTCAATGCCGAACCTGTCAATTACTTGGTGGAAATGGAACAATACACCATCAAAAATGGGACCTTGACCTATGTGGATGAAAGCCTAGATTTTGAAATGGAGATGGATAATCTAAACCACAATGGAACAGGAGATTTCTCCGAATCTGTTTTTGATTTAGACACCGATACCAAAATTGGTGCAATCAGTGTGGAAATGGAAGGCATGACTTATTTGCGCAAAGCAAAAGCTGATTTAGATGCCGTTATCAATATGAACATCAACGATTTGATTTTCACCTTAAAAGATAATGTACTAAATCTAAATGCCTTGACCATCAAAACGGATGGTATGGTAGATATGAATGACGAGGATTATGTGATGGATTTAAAATTTAGTTCTCCTCAAAATAGCTTTAAAAATCTTTGGTCTATCATTCCATCGGCTTACACCGCTGATTATGAGAATGCTAAGATTACAGGAAATATGACCTTAAATGGCTTGGTGACTGGAACCTATAATGCAGCTAAAGGCATCTACCCCGCTTTTAAAATAAGCACTCAAATTGACGATGGAAATGTGCAATATCCTGATTTACCAATGGCTTTGCAGTCGATTTTTGCAGACTTGACTATTAATAGCCCAAGTTCTGATTTCGATGATATGGTGGTGCGGATTCCTCAATTTGAATTTAAACTTGGAGACAATCCATTTGCAGGTAATTTTAATTTAAGAAACCCTATTTCTGACCCAAAATTAAAGACAGAAGTTCGTGGTATCATCGACTTAGCGGATGTTGCTAAGGCTATTCCCATCGAAGGCGTAACGAATTTACAAGGAGTGATTAAGTCAGATTTTTATGTCAATGCAGCCATGTCTCAAATGGAAAATGCACAGTATGATGCATTAGATATGAAAGGAGATATTGAAGTGTCCGACATTTTGATAGAACAGTCAGATTTACCAAAAATTGTTATCAATTCATTGACGACAGACTTTAGTCCTCAACGTATCAAATTTGATAATTTCAATGCCAATTTAGGGCAAAGTGATGTACGTGCTTCTGGTCGAATTCTTAATTTATTGGCTTATTTCAGCCCAGATAAAACGATGGAAGGTAATTTCAAAATTGAATCTGATTACATTAATGCCAATGAATGGATTATAGAAGAAACGCCAGCAACGCCAAAGGTTGGATTTTTTAATACCCAAAAAGAATTTGACCAAACACCAAAAGCTGTTTTAACTAATAATGAAACACCAACGGAAGTATTCGACCGATTCAACTTTAATGTGGATGCAGACATTAAAAAATTGGATTATGATGAGTATAAAATGACTGATTTTACCTTTGATGGAACGGTCAATCCTGAACAAACAAAAATTGATAATTTTTATACCAAAATTGATAAAAGTGATATTCAAGCTACTGGTAATATCAACAATCTATTTGGCTATGCGCTCGATAATGAAACGCTGACGGGAAATATTGATATCAAATCTGACTACTTGGATTTAAATCAATTTATGACAGAAACCGAAGCTACTGAAGAAACCGAAGCTATGGATATCATTCCTGTACCTGAGAATATTGACCTACAAATCAATTCAGATTTAAAGAAAGTCACTTACACTAATTTTGATTTAAATAATATCAAAGGTATCGTCGAGGTTAAAGAAAGTGCAGCGGTTATGAAAAATGTGAAAGGAAAAATATTAGGTGGAGATGTTTCCTTCGACGGGGCATATAATACGCAGGATTTGAGTAAACCAAAATTTGATATTAAGACCACTTTAAGTGCTTTAAATTTTAATAAAGCTTTCAACACGTTCAATACTTTCGAAAAATTAGCTCCTATTGGGAAATTCATTGATGGTAAGTTTAATACCACCCTTTCGATGAATGGAATTTTAGGAAAAGATATGTTTCCTGACCTTACTTCTCTAAACTTATCTGGCTTTTTTCATACCCTTGATGGAGTGGTTGAAGGCTTCGGACCTTTACAAGAATTAAGTGAAAAATTAAATATTAAGGATAAGCTTAAAAATTTTAAAATTCGGGATTCTAAGAACTGGATTGAGGTCAAAGATGGGTTTATGACCGTCAAAGAATTTGAACATAAAATTGAGGATATGTCTTTCCTAATTAGCGGAAAGCATGGATTGACCCAAGAAATGGAATATGTGGTCAAAGCAAAAGTACCAAGGAAATTATTAGAAAAAACTGGGGTATCCAGAACCGCTAACAACATCTGGGATAAGATTGCTACAGCTGCTCAAGCCAAAGGTATTAACTTAGCAAATGGGGAGTATGTCCGATTGAAAATTGACGTGACAGGTTCTATGCTTGAACCAAAATTCAACATCATTCCAACTGCTGCTGATGGCGAGACTTCTGTCCAAGACGCTACTAGAGATGCCATTGAAGCCACTGTCAATAAAGCGGTAGATTCTGTAAAAACAGTCATTGATAGTACGACTACTAAGGTCAAAGAAGAGGCAGAGGCACTAAAAGATACTATTTCTTCAGTAGTGGAAACGAAGGTAGAGGAAGTTAAAACTAAAGCAGAAGAAACGGTAAAAGAAACGGCTAAATCTGCCCTAGATTCTTTAGCAACTGGTGGAAAATTGGAATTGCCAAAATTAGATAGCCTCGGAAAAGTACAAGACATTTTGAAAGACACCACGATTGGTAAAGAACTCAATAAAGCGAAGGATAAGTTGAAAGATTTATTTCCTTTTGGGAAGAAAAAGAAGAATGGTGGTGACTAATTTAGTTTCTTTTAACTACAGCAATTTACAGATACAATTCCCCGTTTAAAATATCAAAAGGAGAAAAATTCTACCTATCCAGAATTTTTCTCCTTTTCTTTTGTGGTAAATTGGTACTTTTACTCCTTAGTTTATTGATGCTAGATACTAATACCAGTAACCAGCATCCAGAATCCAGAATCCAGTAAATGAATCTAGAATATTTCATAGCTAAAAAAGTAGCCGAAGCGAATAAAAAATCCTTCTCTAGGAGAATTATTCGGATTGCTATCGCTGCCATTGCCGTCTGTTTGGCAGTAATGATAGGTGCCACAGCTATGATTAGTGGGTTTAAAAAAGAGATAAGCGATAAGATTTTTGGATTTAATGGTCATATTCAAATTACCGCCTTAGGACAAAATAGTAGTAGTGTTGCTTTGGAAACTGTCCCTATCGACAAAGACCAAGATTTCTATCCTCAAATAGCAGATATTGAGCAACTCAACTACCCTGCTAAACGAGAAATTTTTGGATTTCAACTTCTTGGTGAATACGAAGCTACTACTAAAGGAGGCATCAAGCATATTCAAGTATATGCCTTAAAACCGGGAATTATAAAAACCAAACAAGCTATAGAAGGGATTGTCCTGAAAGGAGTTGGCAAAGATTATGATTGGGAATTTATCAATCAATTTTTGCAATCTGGAGAATTATTAAACCTTCATGCTGATAAGGAGGAACGAGGTATTATGATTTCTCAACAAACTGCTGACCGATTGGATGTAGAAGTTGGTAAATCCTTCACGGTTTATTTCATTCAAGGACAAACACAAATTCCTAGAAAACTTAAAGTCAAAGGGATATATAAAACAGGGCTTGGAGATTTTGACAAAGGTTTTGCTTTGGTAGACATTCGGTTTCTACAACAATTAAACAAATGGACCCCGAATCAAGTAGGTGGTTTTGAAATCTTTTTGGATGATTTGGATGATTTAGATGTCATGACGGAATATGTCTATTTAGAAGAATTGCCAAGTAATCTAGCGGGAGAAAACATAAAAAAAATATTACCCAGTCTATTCGGTTGGCTCGATTTTCAGGATATTAATGAAGTGGTTATTTTGAGTATGATGATTGCCGTTTGTGTGATTAATATGATAACCGCCTTGTTGATTTTGATTCTCGAACGCACCAATATGATTGGCATTCTCAAAGCAATAGGGGCAAAAGATTGGACGATTCGAAAGGTATTTTTATACCATGCTGCCTATATCATTGGTTTAGGTTTGTTATGGGGAAATATCATCGGTATTGGCTTTTGTTTGCTTGAAGATTATTTTCACTTCATCAAACTTTCGGAAGAAAATTATTATTTATCATATGCGCCAATCGACCTCCAAATGGGAACGATTTTAGCATTGAATATCGGCACTTTGCTGCTAACTGTCACCTTCTTGATTATTCCTACGTATTTAATAACGAAGATTAGTCCCGTAAAGGCGATTAGATTTAATTAATAGGTATCAGGTTTCAGGTTCCAGGTTTCAGGCGGTTTGCCCAACCTGACACCTGACACCTGATACCTGACACCTGCAACTATGCACAAATCAGGATTCGTAAATATCATAGGCCGTCCCAATGTCGGTAAATCCACGCTCATGAACGCCTTAGTCGGTGAGCGGATGTCTATAATCACAAGTAAGCCACAAACGACTCGACATCGGATTATAGGGATTGTGAGTGATGATGATTATCAGCTCGTTTTTTCGGATACGCCCGGAATAGTGGTCGAAGTTGGTTATAAAATGCACGAAGCGATGAACCGCTTTGTGGCTTCTACTTTTAAAGATTCGGATGTGATGCTATTTGTTACCGATAAGTATGACAAATATGAGGAAGATGGACCAACGGTGACCCGTTTAAAACAATTACAAGTACCTCTATTTTTGGTGATTAATAAAACCGACCAAAGTACGGATGAGGAAATAACAGACTTAATAAAAAAATGGAACAGCTGGATTGATTTTAAAGAAACGATACCTATTTCAGCTTTGAATAAAACGAATACAGAGAAGCTTTTGGAATTAATTTTAGACAATACGCCTGAAGGTCCAGTCTATTATCCAAAGGACCAATTGACCGACAAACCTGAAAGATTCTTTGTCAGCGAAATTATTAGAGAAAAAATATTACAACAATATAAGAAGGAAGTTCCCTACTCTTGCGAAGTCATTGTCGATTCTTTTAAAGTAGATAAGACCACCAAAGGAGAGGATATTACCCGCATCGAAGCACATATTTATGTGAATCGAAAAACCCAAAAGCCAATCATCATTGGTAAAGGGGGGGCTGCCATTAAAAAATTGGGCACCGAAGCCAGAAAAGGCATCGAAGCATTTTTAGATACCAAAGTATACTTGGAATTGTACGTCAAAATCAAAGAAAACTGGCGGGATAATGAAAAGGTTTTGAAACGATTTGGGTATCAGTAGTCAGGTAGTGCCAAGCTCTGCTTGGTATATTTTAATAGTCGCCAAGCAGAGCTTGGCACTACAGTAATAACATGAAAAAAGTAGGCATCACAGGCGGCATAGGCAGTGGCAAAACGACCATTTGTAAAATCTTCGAACTACTCGGCATTCCTATCTACTATGCAGATGATAAGGCAAAGGAGTTGATTGTCAAAAATGAAACCTTAAAAGCTAAATTGATTGAAACTTTTGGGGAAGAAACGTACTTACCTGACGGCAGCTATAATCGAGCATACATCGCCAATATTGTTTTTTCAGATAAAAAAGAATTAGAAAAACTAAATCATATCGTGCATCCTGCCATGTATCAAGATGGCGTGGATTGGCATAATGCGCAAGAAGGCGTGCCTTATACCCTCAAAGAAGCGGCCATTTTATTCGAAAGCAAAGGACATTTGCAAATGGATAAAAGTATTCTAGTCGTCGCCCCAGAAGAAATTAGAATTGAGCGAGTGATGAAACGAGATAAAACGACCGTCGAAGCCATCAAAGCTCGGATTGACAAACAATTGCCCGATGCAGAAAAAATTAAATTAGCTGATTTTATTATTTTGAATGATGGCAAAGCGCCTTTAGTCCCGCAGATTTTGAAAGTGCATGATAAATTGTGTGGGAAATAAAAATGAACTATGTGAAAATTACTATACCATGAAATCATTTCTTCTTTCTATCCTAACCGCTTTCCCATTACTTATTTTTGCCCATGATATTCCACTGGGTATCTTCAATTTAACCTTTGAGAAAGACTATATTCAATTAGAAATAAAACTAGAAATAGAAGATATTGAAAACGCAGTAGAGTCAGCGTACAAACAAAAAAGCAATGATCGCTTAGTAGAACAATACATCTTAGCCCATACCCAATGGATTATCAACCAAGAAGTGCTTAACCCACAGTTATGTTCTACAGAAAAAGAAGAAGCGCATTATTATTTGATCATTCACCTCAAAGCATCAACAGAACTTTATGGAAAAATGACCATTTTTAATGATTGTTTATTGAAAGAAGTGGAGGACCATTCTAATATAATTTATATCAACAATAGAGGCGAGCAGCGGGGATTTCGATTGGATAAAGACCTCGTAAAGACTACTTTTGAATTGTATTAGCTAATGGAATGTCCACCTCCTATAGAATGTTGAAAAACCTTGTAAAAAACTACATATATTTTTTGCACTTATTCCATATTTTAAACCGAATACCATACCTTTAATTTGAAAATCCTAGACCACTTAAGGAATATAATTAATAAAATGAAAAAAACACAACGTAGCCCCAACCTAATCCCTTCTAGTTTACTAGCCATCTTTTTAATCTTTGTTGGCAGCAACTCTTTATTATCTGCGCAAACAAATCCAAATCAGCCAAACGTTCTGGTCATCATAGCAGATGATCTTGGCTTAGACCCATTGCAAGGATATTTAGAAGGTGGAATAAAAGCGAACACGCCTAACCTAGATCTTCTTGCCGAAAGAGGCATCACCTTTACCAATGCTTGGTCACCTCCTCAGTGTGCCCCCACCAGAGCAGCCATGATAAGTGGGAAAGTAGGTGCAAAAACAGGTGTAATAGACGTACCAGGAGAACTTACCACAGCACATACTTCTATATTCAAAGAATTAGAAAATAGGACCAATGGCGCTTATGCAGATGCGGTTTTAGGAAAATGGCAATTGGGACCGAATAACAATCCCAGTCATCCTGCTGACCATGGAGTTGACCATTATGATGGAGTCATATTGGGCGGGGTAGATACCTATTCCGACTGGCAAAAAACAACCAATGGTGCCACCTCCAGAGAAACTCAATACATTACTTCTTACTTGACGGACCAAGCTATCAATTGGATTGACCAACAAACACAGCCTTGGTTCTTATGGTTGGCACACATAGCGCCTCATTCTCCTTTTCATACCCCACCTGCTGGTCTATTTTCTGGTACTGCCAATAATCGACAAACGCGATACATTGCGATGATTGAAGCCATGGATACAGAGATTGGAAGATTGTTTGAAAATATTGCTCCTGAGGTGTTAGACAATACCGTTGTGCTTTTTATTGGAGATAATGGGTCCCCTAATAATGTATTGCAAACTTATCCTAATAACCGAGGTAAAGCTACCGTGTATCAAGGTGGAGTTCATGTGCCTATGATTGTTGCGGGTAAAGGCGTAACTAGACAAAATGTACAAGATGACAAAATGGTCAATGCGATAGATTTTTATGCCACTATATTAGAAATTGCGGGTATAGAGTTGTCAGGTGGTATTCACAATAGTTTAAGTTTTTATGATTTATTAAGTAATGCCGATGCACCTTCTAGACCTTATAATTATGCAGAAATTGAAGGCGATTGGACCATCCGAAATACCCAATATAAATTCCTCCAATTGGCAAACGGCACCCAAGAATTTTACGACTTACTAGCCGACCCATTGGAAAGTAACAACCTAATTAATAATTTAACGGTAGAGCAAGAAGCCATCAAAGCAGAATTGGAAGCTGAAGGATTGACGACTAGGAATGATTGGTCGTGCAATGATTTAATTCTAAATGGAGCAGAAGTTACGGTAGATGATTGTGGGAATATGGTCGATAATCCAATGAATCCACCAGTTTCTAACTGTACCAATGATAATTCGACAAGTACGACCAATATAGGTTG
>CALLVC010000360.1 GCA_938010785.1 uncultured Saprospiraceae bacterium | reverse complement strand
CAACTAAAAAGGCCAAAAGCCATCAAAAAGATAAATCCTAATTTTTTCATAATTCGGGTTCAATAAAGTTATTTAATAATGCAAGTATAAAAGGATAAGCGCTTTAATAAAAACGAATGTGGTGAACTGCCTATATTTTGTGATGAACTTGGTCGGTTACTTATTATGTGTTTTTCCAATCAACAGATTTACCACTCACAACTTACCATTTACCACTAATAGATTTCCTACTTGGTTCGTCGAGAATTCTTCTTGGAATATCGACAAAAGTTGTTTTCAGCACAAAACAGGGGTATATTTGAAGTGTTGATAAAAGCAGCGCATAAAAAAAGACTAATTACAACAACTTACAAAGAGAATAAAAAGATTTTCCCTACTTTTGACCATTCAAAAATTTGACCTAGTCACTATTAGTCAAAAGTAAGATGAGAAAACTAATTCTACACAGTTTAGCCTTCGCTTTATTGGGCCTATTCGCTTGTTCTACTCCAGAACAAATAATTGATAATCAGCCAATTGAAAAATCTGAACCTACAAACGATTACGATAATTATTTAAAACAAAGAACTGCATTACTCAAATCAGACAGTATACTTTATTTTGATAATGACATTGTTTTAAATAAAAAAGAACAACAACTCAATCAAAAATTAGTCGCTTTACAGCAAAGTATGATAGCCGATTATAAGGCCAATCATTTCTTTCCACCTGCCAGAAATTTCTATAATTCCAAAGCACATATTGAGCAGACTCCATTATTTAAGCTATTACAAAAAATGCCCAAAGGTGGCATTTTGCATTTACATAGCGGTGCGATGGGTGACCCTAGATGGGTTGCACAAAAAGCAATTGACACACCCGAAATGCACGTTTTTTGGGAAGCTACCAATAAACAATATTGCAAAGGGCAAATACAGGCTTATGCTGCTGGTAAAGCACCTACTGGATTTCGACCAGCTAAAGATATTGCTAAAGAAAATCCAAATTTCAGTAATGAGCTCGTTGATTTATTAACATTTGATGAAAGTTTGGACCAAGATTCTGTAGATATCTGGAAGGAATTTGAATATGTCTTTCAAAGAATCAATGGCTTTTTGACTTATGAAAAAGTAGCTGTTGATTACTTAGTGCATGGTGCAGAAATCTTGATTGCCGATAATATCCAACATGCCGAATTTAGAACTTTTTTCACTTCAAGATTTTATGACCTAACAGGTAATTATAACACGGAGGAAGAATACTTAGCAATTTTAGAAGAGGTCGAAAGGCGAACAAAATTACTTGACCCCAATTTTACCTTTATTCTATTGCAACAAAGCCTTCGTTTTTTTGACAACCACAAAATTGGTCAAGAGGTATTGGCTGCCCACGATTATCGAACAAAATATCCAAGATGGGTTAGAGGTTTTGATTTGGTGGCGGAAGAAGATGCAGGACATACTACTCTTTTCCATGCAAAGGAATTTTTAAAATTGGATTCCTTGGAAAAAGAAACAGGCGTAGCATTACCACTCTACTTACACGACGGAGAAAGCAATTGGGTCTCTACTGCCAATTTATACGATGCCGTTTTATTAGGTACCAAGCGTATCGGTCATGGTTTCAATTTATTCCGATTTCCAAACCTGATGGAATTGGTCAAAGAAAAAGATATTTGTGTAGAAGTCAATCCATTAAGTAATCAAATTCTAGGTTATATTCGAGACTTACGAATGCATCCTGCGAGTACGTATTTACGGAGAGGTGTTAATTGTGTTATCAGCTCTGATGACCCATTGATATTTGATTACCAAGGGCTTAGTTATGATTTTTGGTCCGTAACTTTGGCTTGGGAATTGGATTTAGCTGCCTTAAAAAAATTGACTCGAAATAGTATCGAATATGCTGCTTTGACGGAGGAGGAAAAAGCTCAAGCGATGAAAGTTTGGGAACAGCGGTGGGGTGAATTTGTGGATGATGCTTTGGAAAATTTTTAATAAAAATAAAAAGTATAGATAGTTTTTTTGACGCTGAAGGACGCTGTTTGAAGTTATGTTTAAAGTTATGTTTTAGTACTAACGTGTACAAGAAAGAACAGAAAACATAAAAAGTCATAAAAATCAGCGTCTCTCAGCGTCAAAAAATAAATATTTCTATTCAATTATCTGAATCGTACTACTGTAATTATCATATTTAAAAGCGGAGCAATCTGCTAGCACAAAATATTTCAATAGAAAAATTGCACTCAAAAAAACACATAAACTAAAAATATGAAGTCATTCACCTATTTACTCTTTAGCTGCTTATTATTCACTGCTTGTCAATCAACCGTCCAACAACCAACAAAGTCTGCTAAAATTCCTATCAAAGTAGTCGTTTTGTCCATGTTTGAAAAAGGAAACGATGCAGGTGACACGCCAGGAGAATTCCAGTATTGGGTCGAAAATTTACCCTTAAAAGATACCATCTCATTTGAATATGGCTTTGATAGAAATTTGCGTTACAATAAAGAATTAGGTGTTTTGGGCATGGTGGCAGGGATTGGGAATACCCAAGCAGGAATTTCGGTGATGGCATTAGGGGCAGACGACCGATTTGACTTTACAAATACGTATTGGTTAGTTGCAGGGATTTCGGGGGTAGACCCAGCAGATGCGCCAACAGGTTCGGCAGCTTGGGCAAACTTTCTAGTCGACGGGGATTTATCTCATCAAATTGACGCTAGAGAAATTGAAGAAGGTTGGAAAACTGGCTATATTCCACTACGGCGCACGACACCTTACGCACAACCTGTTTCTAAGAACAACGAAGGGGTTATAGCTCGATTAGATTCCAATTTAGTCCAATGGGCTTACAATATGACTAAGGACATTGAATTACCAGACAATGAAGAAATTAAAGGGATGCGAGAACAATATAAAGGCTATGCAGCTTCAACGATGAAACCACACGTTTTAATAGGAGACCAACTGGCTGCCGCAACATACTGGCATGGTAAATTGTTAACCGAATGGGCAAACGATTGGGTAGCTTATTGGTCAGAAGGACAAGGGAATTTTGTTACTTCTGCGATGGAAGAAATGGGGGTGTATCATGCCTTAGACCGTTTGCACAAAGCAGGAAAGGTAGATAAAAATCGCTTACTAGTTTTGCGAACCGCTTCTAATTTTTCTATGCAATGGCCTGGTATTACGGCTTATCAAAGTTTGGCAGGAGAGAAATTGACGGGGAAGGGATATTCAGCTTATATACCTTCTTTGGAGGCGGCTTATATGGTGGGAAGTCCTGTGGTGAAGGAGTTGTCGGGTAATTGGGAAAAATATGAAAATGCGATGCCGAAATAATTAACCCAAGTTGCAAGCAATATAAAAACTGGTAGCACAAACTAAAGTTTGTTTCGGATACAGGTCTTCAGACCTGCTAAAATATATTAGGCAAAGTAAAATAATTAACTAGCCATTTATGAGTTCATCTTTTTTACTAGCATCCCGTCCGCTATGCGGTTCACAAACAGTGTTTGTTTATGTTGAAAATGCCTGCCTCTGCCGGCAGGCAGGCTCGCCATAGCGGTGCTATGTCTGTAGGCTTTCCA
>CALLVC010000359.1 GCA_938010785.1 uncultured Saprospiraceae bacterium | reverse complement strand
TATTCGTATCTATTACTACTTTCATTGAGCTTTGGGTTATTGCTTAGGCTTATTCTTACTAGGAATTCTATGGTGTTCTTTAGTTCTACTTTGGTACTTTAAATCCTTTAATGTACACGCCGCCTTCGGCGGCTAAAAAATTTACTCACCCCAAAAACTACTTCCAAGCACGTAGCGTAGCGAAGTGCGTGATTTAGTAAGAACTGATTCTAAAGTACCAAAGTAGAGTTAGAAACCTTATTGATTTTCCAGCTTTCTATTTCTATATAATCTCCTGTACCGATTTGTAATTTTATCTTTCGCCGTTTTAGTTTACCTAAATGTAAACTACATCTTAACTTCCCTATTGCCTTACGAAATTCCGTACTTGTCCCGATTTGTTCTAGCAATTCTTGTAATAATTCTCTGTTTAGGGTTTGAATCTTTTCTTGCATCCATAATTCTAAATCCAATAAATTCCCTTGTAGCAACAAAGATTTTCCTTTTTGACGAGAGAAAGTGGTTTAATTTTTGCAATTACTAGCGTAAATATTGAGTATATAGCAAAGTTTATTCACATGGATAAATATACTCTTTTAAAGACTAATTTAAATCGAGACGAAATTGTATTAGGCTAAAATAAAAATATTTTCTTTCTAAGAATTAGATAAAATGAATGCTTAACTTTTTATTTCTAGAGAGAACATTATTTTTTATTCATCTGCTTTAAAAACTAATATGCAGTCTAAACAACAAAAAATACTTATCGATATAAATGGTTTAATAATTAAAAGCTGCAATACTATTTTTAATATTCAATTTTTATCCAATCATAGCTTACTTCGCACTTTCCCATTGGTCGATAGTATCTTTTCCTCACTGTTTCTCATGCCTTTATCTGAAAAAGTAACTATCGAAAAAGTAGAAACTTATTCACCGTTATTACAAGGGATTTATGATTTTACCTTTTGTAGAGAAAATGATAACCAGAGAGATTACATCGTATGGGTAATTATGGATATGACTTTTACTTATGAGAATTTAAAACGCATTCAGCAAAATCGACAAGAGCAATTAATTAAAAAAGAACGAACGTTGATTTTTTCTCAAAAATAGTAAGTTACTCCCGAAAAGCATATTGCTTTATTCTATTGATTGACCATTCCTATAGTTGTCAAATTCCAACCTTTATTTTTGAAAGAAAAGATACTTGCCATCAAGTTTGAGATTATCTATGTCACATTTTAAATAATTTTAATGTTTTATCAAGAAAACCTGTAAAAACATAGTAAAACATAGTAAATTTACGTTAACTTTTAGTTTATATATTTATAATCAAGACATATAGAACATCATATCTATCCCTCAATATGGCAACGAATGAAATAGCTCAAGAAGAATTTTATATTGTAGGAATTGGCGCGTCAGCTGGTGGTTTGGAGGCATTAGAAGCCTTTTTTTCCAATTGTCCAAACGATACTGGTATTGCCTTTGTGATAGTCCAACACCTTTCTCCAGATTACAAAAGTATGATGCCTTCTTTACTAGCTCGGCATACTAAAATGCCTGTAAATGTTACAGAGAATACAGATGCCATTTTACCAAATCATATTTATCTAATTCCAGGAAATAAAAACCTAATTGTCAACAATGGAAAACTAGAGCTATTAGACAGAGCCCCTAGTAATCAGTTAAACCTGCCGATTGATTTATTTTTTGAATCGTTAGCAAAAGAAAAGCAAGAGAAGGCGATAGGTGTAATTCTCTCTGGGACGGGCTCAGATGGCACTAGGGGAGGGAAGTTTATCAAAGAAGTTGGAGGGACGCTATTTGTGCAAGACCCAGAAACTATTCGGTTTGACGGGATGCCATTGAGTGCTATAGAAAATGGATTGGCTGATTATGTGATGGCTGCATCAGAAATCCCTAATGAACTAATAAATTTTGTTCATTTTCCCAATGCTAAGGCAAATTGGGAGATGAAAAATATCTTCAATGATTCAGATGCCATTGATGAAATATTACGCATTATCAGAAGTAATACAGGGTATGACTTTTTGCCCTATCGGAGACAGACCTTAACTCGTCGCATCATCAAGCGATTAAAAATAAATAAACTTGAAGGTTTAAAAGAATATATCGAGCTCCTAGAATCTGATATAACGGAACAAAGAACTGCGGTAGATGAATTTTTAATTGGGGTTACTAAATTTTTCCGAGACCCCAAAGTTTTTAAAGTTTTAGAAAAAAGGGTTATTCCAGCTATCATTAAAAATAGCTACAAGAATAGGCAAGATATCAAAGCATGGTCAGTAGGTTCTTCTTCTGGTGAAGAAGCTTATAGTATCGCAATACTAATAGAAGAAGCAATGGAGCAATTAGGAATGCCTTTATCCTACAAAGTCTTCGCTACAGATATTGATGCACAAGCAATTGAGGCAGGTTCAAAAGGCATTTATAAAAAGGATATCATGAGTGATATTCCGAATGCATTACTTGGAAAATATTTCATCAACAAAAAAAATGGGTATCAAATAAAACCGGAAGTCAGAAAAAATATCATCTTTTCTAAACACGATATTTTACAAAATCCACCTTTCAACAAAATGGATTTAATCAGTTGTAGGAATATGCTGATTTATTTAAACAATAAAGCACAGAAGAAAGCGCTGGCTAGTTTACATTTTGCATTAAGGAAAAATGGTTTCTTATTTTTAGGGTCTAGTGAATCTTTAGGCCCAATTTCTAGGTCTTTTGAACAAATTGACCGTAAGGCAAAAATTTATAAAAACATTGACACTTCCAATCGTGTATTTAGAGATAAAGAAGATTTGGAAATGTATACTTTCTTTCCAAAGATAAATACTAAGTCCGCCACCCTAAAAGAGAAATTAGGTTTTTATATAGGACAAGACTTAGTAGATGAGGTAGGGGCGGCTTGTGTCTTTGTGGATGATAAATTTGATATTGTTCATGCTAAAGGTAATCTTAATAGATACATTGTCCTTCCTGAAGATGGTTTTAGTAATAATATTATGTCCATCTTGCCATCTAGTTTAAATATTCCTATTTCAACAAGTATTCGGTCTATAAATAGTGGTAAATATGAAAATAAATATGTCACAAAAGAAGTTCAACACATCGTTGGAGAAGAACGAATTAAATTAAAAGTTAGAGTAAGTGCCTTACCTTCTACTGTACAAAATACGACCTTTCTTATTAGTATTCTAGAAGTTGGAAAGACTATATTTAAAATAGGCGAAACAGGAACAGATGCTTCTACAGAAGATGTATTAAAATATCAACAAGAGATAAAAGAACTAAGGCAGGCCTTAGACGATGCTAGGGAAAATCTTCAACTAACGGTAGAAGAGTTAGAAACAACAAGTGAGGAAATTCAAGCGACTAATGAGGAGTTAATTGCCTCCAATGAGGAACTACAAAGTACCAATGAAGAATTACAATCTGTAAATGAAGAATTGCATACTGTAAATGCTGAATTACAAGAAAAAAATGTTGAGCTATTAGAATTAAATTCAGACATGGAAAATCTAATAAATAGTACCAATATTGGAACTATCTTTTTAGATAAAAAATGTCATATTCGAAGGTTTACACCTGCTATTGCGCAACAATTACATCTCAGGGACGCAGATATCGGACGTTCTGTGTCCGACTTCTCTTGGTCAAATTCTAATTTAGAAGAAGATGTGAAGAAGGTATTACAAACATTGCAACCAGTAAGAAAAGAAATTCAAACGAAGGAAGGCATCTGGTTTTTAGAACAAATTCTCCCTTATCGGACGCAAGATGATGTGATAAAAGGGGTCGTTGTTAATTTTATCAATATTGATTCTTTAAAAACAGCTATTAAAGAGAAAGAACAAGTCAATCATTTTATGGGACAAGTTACCAATTTGTCCCCTGGTGTAATTTATGTTTATGATTTAGAAAAAGAAACAACCACTTTCGCAAGTGAATCTATCTATCATATTCTTGGGTATTCAGAAGACCAGTTACAAAAAATGGGGTCAAAAGCACTAGAAAAAATAGTCTTACCTGCTTATGTGAGTGCATTGAAAGCACATGGGGAATACATGAAAACTGTTAAGGATAATGAGTCAGGCTTTGTGGAGATTCAAGTCAAAGATGCTAGTGATAATATTGTATGGTTATCCATTATTGATAAAGTTTTTGAAAGGAATAACAAAGGTGAAGTTACTAAATTAATTGGTTTTGCAACAGATAGTACCCAACAGAAATTCTTACTGAATCGAGAAAATGAAAATCTTCATTTAGTAAAAGAAATTACAACCGTCTTACCTGATATCGTTTATGTCTACGACTCAGAACGCAAAAGTACCGTTTATATAAATCGCTCATTAATCAAGGAGTTAGGCTATTCAAGTGCAGATAGAACTAAAATAGGAAAGCATCCATTTAAAGGGATAATAAATTCAGAGAATCTATCTATTTATAACAATCATCTTAGAAAATTAAAAAATTCTAAAAAGGCGAAATCTTTTTACTTAGAGTTGCAAGTAAAAAATAAAAAAGGCAAACAAATCTGGATATCCGTCACAGAAAAAGTTTTTGAACGAAACGAAGATGGTCGAGTGTCTAAAATCATCGGGACTATCAAAAATATTAATGCCAATAGACTAATCCAACTTGAAAAAGAGAAACTGGATAAACTAGTGCATGAAATTAATGAAGTTACTGCTATTATTTATATTCTAGACTTGAAAAATCAAACATTTGAATATATGAGTAAAGCAGTTGAACGGATGCTAGGTTACACAAGCCAGTCTGTTTTGCAAATGGGGAGTAACTACCTTGAAAAGCTAATCCATACTAAGGATTTGAAAAAAATGAAGCTTCACCTGAGCAAACTTTCTACATTAAAGGATGGAGAAGCAGAGTATATTGAGTGTCGATTATTGACAGATAAGAAAAATGTTATTTGGGTAGAAATGGTTCAGAAGATATTTGAAAGAGATAAGCATGGAAACCCCACTAAGGTAATTGGTATTTGTCAAGACATTACGCTTCGTAAAAATAATCAACTGGCTTTAAAAGAATCTAATGAAAAATTAGAGCGATTTGCTTATATCTCTTCTCATGATTTGAAAGAGCCGCTGAATACAATTATTAGCTCCTTAGACTTACTAAAACTTGAAATAGAAAATCACCCTTCAATCGATTTAATTCAACCAATAGAAGATTCTACAGCGAGAATGAAAGAGTTGATTGAAGACTTACTAGAATATTCGTTGCTAAATAAAAGAGCTCCTAATTTACAAGAATTAGACTTGAATAAATTACTAGATGAAGTAAGGCAGGATTTAGGAGCTATGTTAGAACAACGAGAAGTAAATTTGACGAATACAAAATTACCTAGTATTTACGCAGACAAAACGCTAATGAAACAGCTCTTCCAAAATCTAATTGGAAACGCAGTAAAATATAATGATAAAAAATTACCAAAAGTTAAAATTAGTGCTAAAGAAAATCAGCAGGAGTGGGTTTTTTCTATTAAAGATAATGGGATTGGGATTGAGCAGAAAAACTTCAATAAAATATTCAATGTTTTTAAGAAATTACATGGTAGAGACCAATATTCTGGTACAGGAATAGGATTAGCTAATTGTAAAAGTATAGTACAAGCACACCAAGGTAAAATATGGATAGAATCTACTATTAAGAAAGGTTCTACTTTTTTCTTTAGTATCCCTAAAAATCAAGCTTAAAATCTTAAAATAATCAACATTACTTTAAAATTTTTTTTACAAATTCGAATAAAAAATGGCTCGAAAAGTTAGTACAAAGATTAGTTCCATTTTATTGGTAGATGATAATGCCTCTCTCAACATGGTTAATATAAGATATATTAAGCATTTAAAAATAGCGGAGCAGGTGGCCGAAGTTAGAAATGGACAAGAAGCCTTAGATTTTATTTTACAACAAAATCGATACGAAGCACCTGATGCTTCTACTTTTGCGCCTGATGTCATTATTCTTGACCTAAATATGCCAATAATGGATGGGTTTGAGTTTCTAGAAGCTTATCAGAAACTTGATGAACTTCTGCAAACCAGCCGAATCATTATTCTTTCTTCCTCTAATCGCGAATCAGAAATTAATAAGGCACTAGAATATCCAGGAGTAGAAGGTTATTGGGTTAAACCCATTACAAAAGAAAAATGGGAAGAGTTGGCAATCTAATTGAAATACTAACAAATGTTTTAAACTCCCAAAATTGCAGTCTTTGTATATAATGTTATTTTCTTAAAAACTCCAAATATTTTCAAGCTCATAAAAATCGAGCCTACTCTTGCAAGGTTGTACAGGTCTATTTATTTTAAATTTAAGCAAAGGCGTGTACGAAGTTTTCAAAGCGGTTAGGATTGAATCACGGATTGAACATGAACAAACATCGTTTGTGAACCGTCAGGATGGGAGAGCCAACGGTTTCTTTGCTTGATTTGCTCTAGGTCGTGTTTAAAACATAACCTTTTTACAAGAAAACATAATAATTCATAACTTCAAACCGTGTCTTTCCGTGTCAAAATAAAACTTCGTACAGCCCTTATTTAAGCACTGTACAACCGTGCTTTTGCAGGTAAGGCACATTTGTAAACCTAATGTGAAATCCTTATTTTGAGGACTATGCTGCCTGTGCAAGCAAAGAGAATATATGAGCTTCTATATTCTTACTGGGCAATATGCCTTTTAGCTTATTTTTCAAAACACCTCTTCGAAAAAAGCATGTAGTAGGTGTTTCTGTAATAAAAAAATGCTTCTTTAACTGCGGAAATTTTTCAGCATCAATGGAATATAGTCGAAATTGGCCATTAAATCTAACAACTAGTTTTTCAAGCATAGCAGTTAATAAAAAAGAATTTCCAGACCAAGGACTAATAAAAATAACAATGCAAGGTAAAGTGTTTTTCGTGACTAAAAGATTAAAATCTTTTTGACTTTTTATCTTAATGGGTTGGGAGGCAATTGATTTCATAAAGAGGAAATTTTAGGGTGATGCAAAATAGCTCAAATCCATATAGAAAAGAATTTTAAAAATTAATGATGTGCCTTTAATTATAATTATTTCTAGAGTAGTAAAAATTAGATTTCTCTGGGTATATAAGCCTTCTTTCTAAACCTGCAAATGGTATTCCAAAAAAATATTTACCTTAAAATATTGAATATCAGCTAATTAAATATAAAGAGTCTGAATTTTTAAAATCACTTATTTTTATATTTAAAAAAATAATTAAATATAAAAAGAGAAATAAGATTTTTTTTGGAAATGAAGTCCCAAAAATGAAGGGAAGAATATTTTTATGCCAGACAAATATTCTGCCTTTTTTAATTCGGATAATTACTAACTATAAATTTAATTTTCGAGCCCTATAAGATTAATTCATTTTTGCTTCTAAAGCATAAAATCACTTCGCCTAATTCCAAGCTTACGCATTTTAGATTCTAAGGTATTGGAGTTCATACCGAGGATTTCAGATGCGCTATTAAAGCCACTAACCTTCCATCTAGTATATTTCAATACCTTTAGAATGTAATCTCGTTGCATCTCTTGAAAAGTCTTAAAGGAATCGGTAGAAGGAGAGCGGTACGTAGCTTTACCCAATAGACCTGCCGTCATTTTTAATACCTTTCCTCTATTCTGTATAACGGCTCGTTCCACAATATTTTGCAGCTCTCTAATATTCCCAGGGAATGGATACTTCATTAAGCGGTCTAAGGTTAATTGGCTTACAGAATCTATATCTTTGCCAATTTTTTCACTGTATTTTTTGGCAAAATGGCTCACTAATAAAGGAATATCTTCTCTTCGCTCACGAAGCGGTATATTATCAATTGGATAAACATTGAGTCGGAAATATAGGTCTTCTCTAAATTTACCTTCTTCTATGAGTTTTTCTAAGTTTCTATTAGTTGCGGCGATCACTCGGACATCTACTTTTACAGTTCGATTACTTCCTAATCTTATCAATTCTCCCTCTTGTAATACTCTCAAGAGTTTGGCTTGTAATAATAATGGAAGCTCTCCAATTTCATCAAGGAATATTGTGCCCTTATCCGCTATTTCAAAGCGACCAACTTTTCTTGTTATCGCACCAGTAAAAGCACCTCTCTCATGTCCAAATAACTCACTCTCTATTAAGTTGTCAGGCAAAGTAGCGCAATTGACATTTACTAAAGGATGATGATGTCGATTACTCAATCTATGGACAGCACTAGCAACGAGTTCTTTCCCTGTTCCTGTCTCCCCAATTATCATAACAGTTGCATCTGTTGGAGCAACTTCTCCAATTTGCATTAATACTTTTCTGTAGGCAGGGCTATTGGTTATTATTTCTTGAAAATCAGCCGCTTTATCTAATTCTTCTTTAAGATAGAGATTTTCTACCTTTAGTTGACCATTTAGGTTTTCAATTTGATTGAAAGCATTAGTTAATTGCTCATCTTTTTGCTTGAATTGGCTTATATCTTGAATGGTTCCTATAATTTTGATAACCACATCATCTGAAATTATTGGTCGAGTCTTTAAATGTAACCACATTGTTTTTTGGTCAGTTCGCTTAATTTCTAATTCCAGTTCAGTTGGTAGCTTATCCTCAAAACTAACATTCAGCATTTCTTGTAAGCGATATAATTGCTCTTTAGTCAATATTTGCTCAAAAAAAGTTTCGTGATCACCAAAAATTAGAGGAGGGTCTTTCTCTGCTAGTTTGACTATTTCGTAACAGTTACTGGTGAGAATGGTCTTTCCTTTGATGACATCAATCTCCCAACCTCCAACACGACTATAATTAGTACTAATGTCTTCCATTAATTCATCTCGGCCAAATTCTAGTAGATTTTGAACAAGCCCGAAAGCCAAGACTTTATCTTTTTGTTGGATATGGCTAAAAATAATTCGGACTGGAAATAAAAAACCTAGCTCCGTTATCAATTCAAGTTCTAATACTTTTACTTTTTCTGTCTTTAAAGCTTTCCATTCTTTTTTCCACGTAACTTTGGTGAAATAGGGACATATTTCACTTATTACTAGATTTTGAATATCAGCTATATTTTTGTTGAGGTCCATTGCTAGCTTTTCATTAAGCGCAATTATTTTTCCTTTTTCATCTAACCAAAATAGACCGGTAGAAATGGAGTTATAGGCTGCTTGAGAATGGAATGTTAGAAAGTCGGTTTGATTTGTGTGCATCGCAAAATAGTTAATAGCATGAATAATTTTTTCTAACTCGAATGAATCTCTGCTTCCGTAAAGATAATGAATTTATTTTTATTATATTTAAAAAATTTATTTTTATTGAAAATACTTTTTAAATATAAAAGATATTTTACTATTCAAAAATTTGACCTTTGAAAAACTATTGCAAACAACTTATTACCAATACTTTAGAAGCTGGCATAGAAATTGACTATTTTAAGATAAAACTTGCTTTTATTTAGAATTTGGGGGAATTTTTAATAAAAGCTGTTTTAAAAGTTAATTATTTAGGATAGTAAGAATAAGGTTTAGACAAAAGCATAATTATTAAACATGTTTTTATTATTTTGTTTTCACAGCCTTATTCTTATTTTATTCCCCACCATTTTCTAGTTCCCTAAAATACTTCTCTCAATTTAATTTATTGATTATTAAATTTGCTTAAAAATCAGTGTTGATTTTAAGGTTAATCATGAATCAATAGCATACCTTTAGAAGTTATTCATACTTTTAAAATAATCTTCCTATTATTCTCAGCAAGACCCGCTGAAATTACCCAGTCTTACTCTTTTTATATAAAATATTCTTTAAATCAAAAGAAATCTCAATCAATTTATTATTCGTAATCACCTGCATATGAGTTAGTTATAACGTGGCACACTGATTGAAAAGTAGATAAAGTGTAATACGGTATGTTTGCTATGTTTTTTGATAAACATTAGCTCTATTAACATCACTTTTAGTAAGTGCATTACGAAAAAATTTACTAAAGTAAAAATAAGGACAAAGGTCTTTAAGTACTTTACGACCCATTATCAAAATGTTCTGGATGGCATACTGGTGATGGGAAAAATGATGTTATAGGATTCGGCTAAAAGAAATGTTTTTTTGAAATATGAATGAATACTCGAGAAAATTTGATATTGAAGTTAAGTAGAACTAGTCAAATAGTTTTTATTAAATTTTTTATTCCCAATTTTTCTCAAGGAAAGCCTCTTCACATTTTGAAACACTGTGACATAATCAATTATTTCTGATGGGAAATATTGTAACGAGGTCACCCCCCATTAAAGGTTAGTCCCGATTATGATGAATCGGGCTACCTTTCGGGGACAAAACAACAAATTGATAATTATTAATTCTGATAATTTTAAATGACTATTCAGCAACCTTAACATAACGTAACCCACTATTTCCCCTTTTGCTATTGCTTTGTAAAAAGTAAAATAGTGAAGTGGGGTAGGGGTTGCATAGCCGAATAGTGAAATACACAAATCTCACTAGTTTTAAAAACGTGCTAACTAATCCAACTACCGAATAATATATGTATTGATATGGTTAATTTGTAAAGGAACAAAGTGGGGATACTGTATTTGGTATCACCCGATACTGAATATCTTTCCTACTTAATTGTTGACGCGAATTGTATAGGAAAGTAATCCCCCCTTTTTCCACTTAACCATTATAACTTAAAACTCATTTTCTCATTAATTCTCATAAGATTAGTAAATTTTTCAAAATGAGCGGAAAGTAAATTTATTGTTTTCCCCCATGCATTAAAATTACTATAAGAAGGATTATTTTATCCTTTCCCCCCTTATTCCGTTAACAAAAGGCGCTAAAGAAGCATTTTTTAATTGAATGAATGTAAAGGTTGCAATTGTATCCCCCGATTCAAAAAATAATTGTAGGAGAACCATTTATGGTTCTCCACCACCTTGTTTTGCCAATAATGCTAAGTAAACTTTATTATATAAAGTTATTGTTCTACCCAAACTAAACACAATAACAATCAGGAGGGCATTTTTCAGCCCTCCTCCCCCTAATCCTTTGGTCAACCACTAGTAATCAATAGTTTTCAAAAATCAATCCGAAAGAATCTTCTATGGCTAAAATTCTAATCAATTAGGTCTGATGTTAAATTGAATTAGTCATTTCGACCTCAGTGCCCCTAAAATTAAATAGACTTGTTACCCTTTGAAAAGAAAGGACACTTGTTCATATAAAAAATCACCGCTAAAATAATTGAACGATTAATGCTTAGATTTTGAACAGGCTTCCTACTGAATCCCACTTAAAGTAGCGATGATGTACCAGATTAAGCATTTAGTAATATTTGTTACCCCCATTGGTTTTAGATTATTTTTGCATGGACTCCTTTCCTTTACGGAAAGGAGTTTTTTATTTCTGTGTCTATATTTTAACCAATAATTAAGGTTTTATCCTCTTGTCAAATTTAAAGTATCTTTTAAATATAAAAAATCCCGATTAAAAAATATTATGTAAATATTTGATAAATAGACAGTTACCGCATGGCATAGCATTTGAACAGTTTAATGTATCTGATATAGAAATAATTATCTAGAAAGTGCTACTGGCACAAAAATCAAATTTAAATTAAAAGTACAAACAACAAAATTATAATAGCGTGTGAATCCCTCCCACTTCAACTACTCTAAAAAAAATATGGTTCTTTGACAATTTTTGCAAAAGATACTTTATTAGTCTCATCGGACGGCGAAGCCATCCGACGAGACGGTCGTTCCCGTCGGATGACTTCGTCGTCGGACGGGAACAATGCAAAAATTGTCAAAGTTTTGGACAAGTTTATCCTGAAAATAAAAGTAGTTGACACTATCTATTCTTTTAGGTTAGTATGTTCAAATGTAAAGGAGCAAATTTGTATTCCTATTTCTAGCTCCAACGGAGCGAAATATAATAACTTAGGGCGCAAGCCCTAA
>CALLVC010000358.1 GCA_938010785.1 uncultured Saprospiraceae bacterium | reverse complement strand
AAATTTTTAGCTTGAATTTTTTCGATAGTTTTCGCCAAAAAATCAATGCATAGCACCCGCTACGGATTTATTTTTTGGTAAAAAATAGCGGAAAAAGGCTGCTAAAAATTACCCGATTAATTGAGCTGCATTACTTAACTAGGCGTTCCCAACAAATTTTGCCGTATCGAACGGCAAAATTTGTAAAAAGGTTTTTTTGATTTATTGGGACTCTGCCTGTCCCGAATTTATTTCGGGAATGTCCCAATAAATCAACATTTACTCGGATGTATCATTTTTATAAACCCTTCAATACCCAATTAACAAGACGAACTTAATGCCAGTTTTATCAACAACAGATTAAATTGTCGTAGTCCTACTAATTTTCGACATTCATCACTGACCACTAACCACTAACCACTATTTCCGTTTTTTACGTCTTGCCTTTTGCTTTTCTTTTCTCCGCGCCATCCGTTTTTCATTCGCCCGATTCACCTTAGTATTTTTCAATTTTTTCTCATGAAAAGCCCCTTTTGATTGGCTCATGTCTGGACTAGGAAGATAATTTTTCTGTGCGGGTTCAATTCGTTCTTCAGGAATAAGGTCTGTAGAAATTTCAATGGAGTCTGGTAAAGGAAGCATAGGTATTTCCATATTCATCAAGGCTTCAATAGCCTCTTGGTTAGGCTGTTCTGCTTCTGTTATGAAGGTGATAGAATGTCCAGCTTTTTCCGCACGACCAGTTCTACCGATTCGATGAATGTAATTCGTAGGTACTTCTGGTGTATCAAAATTGATAACGTGAGAGACATCAGAAATATCTAATCCTCTTGCCATAATATCCGTCGAAATTAAGGCTTGATAATCGCCATTATGGAAACGTTCAACTGTATTTAGCCGATAATTTTGAGATTTATTAGAATGAATAATTCCTATTTTCTCTTTGAATTCCTCTCCTATAAGGTCAAATAATCGGTCAGCCTTTTTCTTCGTATCTATAAAAATCAATACTTTGCTTAGCGATTCATCCGTATTTAATAGATGCTTTAATAAATTTACTTTCGTATAAAAATTAGGCACCGCATAGCCAGATTGAATGATTTTTTCTAAAGGTGTACCATGAGGAGCTACCTCAATTTTAACAGGGCCATCAAAAAAATCAGCTACCAAATCTGATACTTCTTCTGAAAGCGTTGCCGAGAATAAAAGATTTTGTCTTTTAGCTGGTAAGACGTCCAAGATATTTTTTAATTGAGGTCTAAATCCTAAATTCAACATTTCATCTACTTCATCAATCACTAATTTTTTAATCGACCTCAATTTTAAAGCACCTGTATAAGCTAAATCCAATAATCGACCGGGAGTAGCCACCAAAATATCTAAGCCTTCTAAAACGATTATCTTCTGAGTGTTCATATTTGTCCCACCATATACTCCACCAACTCGGATGTTAATATAGGTGGTCAGTTTTTCAATTTCTCCGACCATCTGCACTACTAATTCTCTAGTCGGAACGACTATCAAGGTTCTAGGTGCTTTGTCTTTAGTAAACTTATGTTGTCTAATGAGTGGTAACAAAAATGCAAACGTTTTACCTGTACCCGTTTGTGCCACGCCCACTACATCTCTTCCAGACATAATCACCGAAAAAGCATCTCGTTGAATTGGTGTCGGATGATAATACCCCATATCAGATAAGGCATTCAGCAGGGGTTTATTTATGTTTAAATCTTCGAAAGTCATTGATTGGAACTATTCAAACAGATGAATCATCTGCTATAAAAAAATGCAAAAATAGGACTTAAATAATAAAACGCTCGAAATTTCAAGCATTTCTGATTTAAACCCTGCGCGCTCAGCCCTCTGCCCTTTGCAATTTTTTCATTTGTCCCCCATTAAACACCCGCTTCTTGACTCCATTCGCTTAAAATAGTACCTTTGCAGCCGCAATGGAAAAAGTGACCTATCAATATCTGGGTTTAAAAGATTATCAAGCAGCATGGGACTACCAAAAGTCGCTGTCAAAAGAGGTAATTGACCGTAAGTTAAAGAATCGACATTTAGCTACTACAGACCCTGCCTACGAAGTACCCAAAAATTATTTATTATTCTGTCATCATCCTGCTGTATACACTTTAGGAAAAAGCGGTTCAATGGATAATTTATTGCTCAATGAAAAAGAATTGGCTGCTGCCGAAATTGATTTTTATAAAATCAATCGTGGTGGAGACATTACTTTTCACGGGCCTGGTCAAGTAGTAGGCTATCCAATATTTGACTTGGATTTATTTTTTACCGATATTCATAAATATGTTCGGTTTTTGGAAGAAGTAATTATTCGAACACTGAAAGATTATTACATAGTTGGCACAAGAATAGATGGGTTTACAGGGGTATGGATTGAAGGAGAAAATGGAGGGCCCAATCGTAAAATTTGCGCGATTGGCGTGCACTTGAGTCGATGGGTAACCATGCATGGATTTGCGTTTAATGTCAACACTGATTTAAAGTACTTTGATTATATCGTTCCCTGTGGTATTAATGATGCTGATAAAACGGTAACCTCTTTAGCCACTGAATTGGGACAAAAAGTAGCTATTAATGAGGTGATGGAACGGCTAAAATTTCATTTTTCGGAGTTATTCGAATTTGAATTTGTGCAATAAAAAAAATTAGAGGTGATTAAAAAGTTATTAGAGGTTACCTGCCTGCCGGCATAGGCAGGTAACCTCTAATAACTTCAAATAACCTTAATAACTCATGACCTCCCTGAACAAAAAATTTAAAAAGATGATGAAAGATATTCCTAATTTTAGGGTAAGAGATTTAGCAATTGCTATAGTTCCAAGAAATGAAGATGATGAATTGTGGGACGTATTTATCATAAATTTTAAAGAGGCTGCTATAGGAAGTGTATTTGTTAATTCAAGAGGTTATGGAGAGCTAGATGGAGAAAAAATACGAACCACGACGCTAAGGCATTTTTTTGAAGAAATCAATGGAAATGCTATGGAACAAATCGAACCAATTCAAATGGAATTATTTGAATTAACCAATGA
>CALLVC010000357.1 GCA_938010785.1 uncultured Saprospiraceae bacterium | reverse complement strand
CTCTGACAAATTAGGTTTGGATTACATGTGGCCTAAATATTCGCAGATTGTAGTTAGAGATTATGTATCTGGTGCGATGGAAAATACTTCTGCGGTAATTTTTGGAGAACAAGTTCAAAAAACAACTAGAGAATTAATAGATAACCATAATGATTACATCGTTGCCCACGAATTATTTCACCACTGGTTTGGGGATTATGTGACTTGTGAAAGTTGGGCAAATTTGACGATGAATGAGGGCTTTGCTAATTACAGCGAATATCTTTGGTTCGAGCACAAATATGGAAAAGACGAAGCAGATTATCATAGAATCAATGAATTGAATGGTTATTTAGGGTCTATTCAAGGCGGTGGTACCCACCCATTAATTTGGTTCGATAATCCAGATAAAGAAGCGATGTTTGATGGCCATAGTTATAATAAAGGGGGAATGGTGCTACACATGTTGCGTAAATATGTAGGTGATGAAGCTTTCTTTGCCTCTTTGCAAAAGTATTTAAAAGACAACGCTTACACCGCAGTAGAAGCGCATGATTTAAGATTAGCCTTTGAAGAAGTGACTGGACAAGATTTAAATTGGTTTTTCGACCAATGGTATTTTGAAGCCGGACATCCAGAATTAACTATTGATTATGACTATGACTTGGCAACCCAAACGGCTAGTGTCACGATTGAGCAAACACAAGATCCAGAAAAAAGTATTCCTATTTTCCAATTACCTATAGCCATCGATATTTATCAAGATGCCAATACCGTAAAAAGGGAAGAAGTAATGATGAATTTGCGTAAGCAAACATTTACTTTCAAAGCAGCTACAAAACCCGCATTAATTAACGTCGATGCAGACAAGATTTTATTGGCAGAAAGAAGAGATAGTAAAACTGCCGCAGAATACGTCTTTCAATATCACAATGTAGATAATTTGATGGACAGGTTTGAAGCCATACAAAATCTACAAGAAGTAAAAACACCTGAAGCAAAAAAAGTGATAAAAGCGGCTTTAAGGGATAAACATTGGTTCATCAGAAATATGGGATTAGGAGCGATTGAGCCTGATGCTGAAGTTTTAGAAGAAGTAGCAAAATTAGCAGTTGGCGATATCAACTCAAAAGTTAGAGCCAATGCCATTGGTCTACTTTCAGAGGCAGAATATGCAGGTTTAAGTTCTATCACAGAAAAAGTACTAGCAAACGAACAGGCCTACCCTGTAATTGGCGCAGCATTACTAGGTTTAAATGAAGCCAATCCAGTAGAAGCCGTCAAACAAGCAGAAAAATTGGAAAACACCGTAACGAATGCTTCTTTGCTTTCCGCAATTGGCGGCATTTATGCGAAGCAAAGCAAATTTGATAAAGTTTCCTTTTTTGAAAACAATTGGAACAAAATAGACGGTCCAGATGCTTCCGATTTTTTCCATAATTATGCAGGGCTTCTACTAGCTAGTGGGGCAGATATTAAACCATCTTTAGGAAAGCTAAAAGGGGTATCGACAAATATGGGACAATCCTTATGGCGAAGATTTGCTTCTACACAAACCTTAGCAGAACTTTTCCAGTTTTACACACAAATGCAAACCGAGACTACGGATGAGACCCTGAAAGCCGCTTTCAAAGAAAACGCTGGTTTGATTCAAACTTATCTTTCAGAAATAAAAAAAGCAGAAACCAATCCGCAACTAATTTCTGTATATTCTAATTTTTAAAATAGAAAGTACCGACGATTTCATTCTGCCTGTACAGATAAATCTAGTTTGGAGATTTTTTATAAAAATCATAGCAAACTTGATAAAATAGGTTGTACGGATTGGGCGGATTGAGCTGATTTATACGGATTTCTAAATACGACTTTTAAAAATCCATATTTAAATCCGCTTAATCCGTACAACCTATCCTCCTAGAATAGTAAGTACTACTAAATCTCTTTTTCAATTTTATCTGTACAGGTACAATTCATTCGTCGCTAACAAATCAATTTAGGTGCAGTAACTTTATAAAAAATCTTGTCTTGTTAAAAGGCAAGATTTTTTATGTTTATAGCCCCTTTGAAAAGCAAAATTTGAACAAGCAAGGAACTTAAAAAAGCAGAAAGCCGTTCTATCCTTCAAAAAACTAGTCACTTTAGCCAACAAAACCCTAACTTTGCAGGCTTTAATAGTAGCTAATAATTTAATAATTAATAAGATGTTCGGATGAATTAATCATTCATCATTTCTACCTGTCGGTAGACAGGCATCAATCATCACTAAATTAAGATGACGGTATTCGAAAATTTACAGCAAATCATCAAAGATATTGAGGCAGCACAACCGCAAGATGCGGCAGCATTAGAGCAGTTTCGAATTAAATATCTAGGGTCTAAAAATATCATTAAACCTTTGTCCAAAGGCTTCCGTGATGTGCCGAACGAGCAGAAGAAGGAATTTGGTCAATTGCTAAATAAAGCGAAGCATGACGCAGAGCAAAAATTTCAGGGCTTAAAAGATAGTTTAGAAACAGCCGCTGATGAAGCAACGGGAGATGACTTAGATTTAACCGCACCAGCAGAACCAATTGCTTTGGGGTCCAGACATCCTGTGTCTATCACCATGAATCGCATCATTGATATTTTTGCAAGAATAGGTTTTGCAGTGGCAGAGGAAAGAGAAATTGAAGACGATTGGCATAACTTCACCGCAATGAATACGCCTGAAGACCACCCTGCGAGAGATATGCAGGATACTTATTACTTAAAAGACAGCACTTCAATGTTGTTGAGAACGCATACTTCTTCCGTACAGGCAAGAACGATGACCACTCAACAACCACCTATAAGAATTATTGCACCCGGTCGAGTTTATAGAAATGAAACGATTTCTGCTCGGTCGCATTGTCAATTCCATCAAGTTGAAGGCTTGTATATTGACAAAGATGTTTCTTTTGCAGATTTAAAGCAGACGTTGTTATACTTTGCAGAGGAAATGTATGGCGTCGGCACAAAAATTCGTTTACGTCCTTCTTATTTCCCATTCACGGAGCCAAGTGCAGAAATGGATGTTTCTTGTTTCATCTGTGATTCCAAGGGTTGTAATGTTTGTAAATATACTGGTTGGGTAGAGATTTTAGGCTGCGGAATGGTGGACCCAAAAGTTTTAGAAAACTGTGGCATTGACCCAGAAGTATATTCTGGTTTTGCTTTTGGAATGGGTGTAGAACGACAAGCAATGATGCAATATGGCATTAATGACATTCGATTATTGTTTGAAAACGATGTACGATTTTTACAGCAATTTCAGTCAGCACTATAGTTAATTAATTACTAATTATTTAGACTTGCCAAATTCCTTAAATTTGGCAAGTCTATTCGTTCAAGTTAAGCCTTTATACCTCTTAACCGCTACACCTTTATACCTTTCAAATTCATGAAGCCAAGCATACCAAAAGGCACGAGAGATTTTACGCCTGAGCAAGTATCTAAAAGAAATTACATTTTCGATACCATTAAAAAAGTATTTATCAAATATGGCTATCAGCCTATTGAAACGCCTGTAATGGAGAATTTGTCAACGTTAACGGGCAAGTATGGAGAAGAGGGAGATAAATTGCTTTTTAAAGTCTTGAACAATGGCGA
>CALLVC010000356.1 GCA_938010785.1 uncultured Saprospiraceae bacterium | reverse complement strand
CCGTCCCGATAGTTATCGGGATTGAACAAATAAATAACGCAGTATAACATGAAGAAGTGTAAACTTCTGAACCGCAAAGCGGACGGGCTGCCTAAGACGCCGATTTAAGTGTCAAAGATTTATGAATGATAGCACTAGTGTCCATGCTATAAGGATTGCTCAATTAAATCCAGCTGATACTCTGAAAAGTGAATGAACGGTTTGTAAGTGCTTGGACACAGATAACTCAAGTCTTGATGACCGTATTTTTTCGTCATTACTTAATGATGCTGATTTAAACAGTTTTTTATTTTTATTTCTACTACAGCGACACAACTATAGCGTGTTAGTGATTTATTGAGCCGAATAAACAAACATATATTAATAATAAAAATTATTCTTCTCTTACCAAAAAGTGTGACTAGAGTAAATTACTTTCCGTCTTAAGACCATCTTAACATTTTAAAGTTAAAATTTTTACTTTTTTAACATTTTGCAGTCTATATAAAGTTTAAAGAAAATTAGCCATTTTTGGGGCAGTAGGTAGCTCACTGTGCTGAACCAATTAGCTATTTTAAATAAATATTTTTTAACATAAAAACACTTTTAACAATGGATTTCGATTTATCAAATAGTATTGCTGGATTAGTAGACATGGCAGTACAATGGGCACCAAAATTAATTTCTGCTATCCTTATCCTAATGATTGGATTTTGGATTGTTGGTCGAGTAGTTAAATTATTAGGCAAGGGAATGGACAGTAGTGGTTTAGATAGAGATGTTCAGCCTTTCTTAAAGTCATTAGTTAGCGTAATACTGAAAGTATTAGTATTTTTAACAGCAGCGGGTGTTGTTGGTATAGAAACAACTGCTTTTGTAGGTTTGATTGCTGCGGCTGGTTTAGCAATTGGTATGGCATTACAAGGCACTTTGGGTCACTTTGCTTCTGGAGTTATGGTCTTAATCTTTAAGCCTTATCGAGTTGGAGACTTAGTAGATATACAAGGAGTAGTTGGACATGTAAAAGAAATCCAAGTTTTTAATACAATTATCAATACTTTAGACCATAAGCAAGTAATTATGCCGAACGGAATTGCAACTAGTGGTATCATGACTAATTTATCTACTCAAGGTAAATTAAGAGTAGATTTGAATGTAGCAATGCCTTACGAAGAAGATTTTGATAAAGTGAAAGGTATTATTGAGGGGGCATTAAAGAAGACACCAAAGTTATTACCAGATACGCCAACGATTGAAATTGAGAAGTTTGATGCAAATAATGTTTTATTAGCAGTTCGTCCATATGCAACTCCTGAAGATTATTGGGATGTTTACTTTGGCGCTTATAAGAACATTAAGAAAGCATTCGGTGATGCAGGTATTACAGTTGCTTACCCACGTACAAAAGTGGAAATGGTAAAATAAGCTTAAGTGCTTATTCAGTTATGAATTTTATTCGAAAAGGTTCTTAACCAACCTTTTAAATAATAGTGTTTCATAGTGTTAGAAAGGGAGGTCTTTTAATTAAGGCTTCCTTTCTTTTTTACTAATGAACTATTTTTTTAAAGAGAAGTAAGCTATTTTATATTGAGAACAAAAGTCCAAATCCTAAATAATTACCTCGTTGAATCGTTCCGACGCTACCTTGTTGAAAATAATTATTATTCACTAAAGTTGGTGAGATGGCCCCTTCATCACCATTACGAATGGTATAAGCTAAACTCAATCGGACTTTACTGGAGACATAATAATTCAAAGTAATTTCGAAGTAATTATCTGTTCCTGCAAAAGCACCTAAACTAGCAGCATCTTCTTGACTTCTCGCATCTGTTGGGCCATCAAGGAAAACATAAGCTAGGACTGGTTCTAGTTCTTTTCCGTTTTCAAGTAGCAAATAATAACCTACCTTAACAAAGCCTGTAGTGGCGGAGCTTTCTAAGTTGCCTAATTCTCTTTTCAATTGCATCCATTCTCCTGACAAATTGAGTGGTCCAAAATTAGCTAATAAGTCTACACCAAAAGCGGTATTATTATCCCATAAATCAGATTCCCCTTGGCGACTGCCTGATACCGCTAAGGTTACGCCGTTTCGTTTTCCTTTATGATTAAAGCTAAGTCCTCTGGAATATTTCTTAGACTCAGCATCTCCAATATGAACTGCTAGTCGATAAGTTAATAAAGGACTAAATTTTGTGCCAGCAGAATTACCACTAAACCCAATTAATCTAGGATTCCAGAGACCTAAATTATAATCAAACGCTAGTTTTTCATTATTGGCTTTAAAGAGTCCACCGAAGTTGTTCCCCATAATTCTTCCAGGCCCTGTACCTGTTACATGGCGTCGGATATAATTTTGAGACCAGGCTTTTTCAAAAGCTCCTACTTTAAATGGACTAGTGATGCTTTCTCGGCTCATCAGCGGTGTAAAAAAACCTATTGTCCAATATAGACGCTCTGAATTTTTGCTCAATTTATGTTGGACCAAAGCATTCCAAATCCGAAATCTAGGGGAGGCAGTATTATTAAAAGCACCAACATTTCCCGATAAGACATCTTGTCCCACAAAGTCTAAAGAAGCAGTAAAATCGTAGACCCAACGGTCGCCATAAGTACCTTTGATACCTGCCCGAGAACGATGTAAGGTGGTGTTTAGTCGATTGTCTACCGCTTCAAATTGTTGACTATCGGTATTGTATAGTTGTTGCCCATCGGTATAAGTACCCCAAAGTTGGAGCGCTAAAGTGGGCTTGATAACTAGTTTTGGCTGTTCAGTTTCTTGTGCAGATAAGCTTGTAAAAGTTATGGCTAGTAAAACAAATGCGAAGTTAAATTTAGAAATCATTAGGGTAGTGGTTGGTTCTCAAAAAAGGAAATCACACTAATAAGAAAATGGGAAAGCGTATTGTTCAATACAAGTCCAAATTTTCAGGATGTTTATAGAAGATTATGCAGGAAACGTTTCTACTAGTTTTGCTTCAAAATTTCCATTTTCATTAATAGCACCTAATTGAACAGTTCCCAGCTCATTTATCATTTCTGGATTATACGGCAACTCAATTTTTAAGTAATTGTCCGTAAATCCACTCATTAAATCTTTGTTCTTGCTTACTTCGAATAGGGCCGTTCTTGTTTGACCAGCGTATTGGCTATAAAAGTGGCGTTTTTTCTTTTCGGAAAGAATACGAAGCATTTCATTGCGCTCCCGACGGATGTGTACAGGCACAACGGCCTCCATTTCATTGGCAGGTGTATTGGGGCGCTCCGAATAGGTGAAAACGTGCAGGTAGGTTATATCTAGTTCGTTGATAAAATTATAAGTCTCTAAAAAGTCTTCGTTGGTTTCTCCTGGGAAGCCGACGATTACATCCACACCAATACAGCAATGGGGCATCAATTCTTTGATTTTAGCGACTCTTTCAACGTACAATTCTCTTTTATATCGACGGCGCATTTGGCGCAATTGTTTGTTGTTGCCAGATTGTAAAGGCATATGGAAATGTGGCACAAAACGATTGGATTGTGCTACAAATTCAATAATCTCATTGGTGCAAAGATTGGGTTCAATCGAAGAGATTCTAAAACGGTCGATACCTTCCACTTTATCTAGTTCTTTGATTAAATCAATAAACATCGCCTCTTTCTTCGGGCGTTCACCTTCAATCACAGAAGTACCATTCCCAAAATCACCAATATTAACGCCTGTCAAGACAATTTCTTTTACCCCCAAATCCGCTATTTTTCTAGCATTTTCCACCACACTACTAACTTCATCGCTACGACTTTTTCCTCTTGCTAAAGGAATCGTACAGAAAGTACATTTATAATCACAGCCATCCTGTACTTTTAAAAAAGAACGGGTTCTATCTCCAAAAGAAAATGCATCGGTAAAACTATTGGCTTCTTTGATTTCTCCTGCACTGACCATGCCTTTGCCCGGTGCTTTGGAAATATCATCGACATAATTCAGAATCTTAAATTTCTCTGCTGCTCCTAAAACTAAATCTACGCCCGGAATCTCTGAAATCTCTTGTGGCTTCAATTGCGCATAGCAACCCGTCACCACGACAAAAGCATCTGGCGAATGCCGCAGTGCTTGACGAACAATCTTGCGACATTTTCTATCTGCAAAATCCGTTACGGAACAAGTATTAATGACATAGATATTTGCACCATCTTGAAATTTCACCGCATTATAGCCCGCTCCCTCGAATTGCCGAGCAATTGCGGAAGTTTCTGAATAATTCAGCTTACAACCTAAGGTATGAAATGCGACTGTTTTTGGCGTTGCCATTATAGAAATTAAATAGTTTTATAAAACGACTACAAAGATACGAGGTTTAGAGGGTTTGGTCAATTGGCACAATAACTATCAGAAATTACCTAATCCCTATAGAACTGCTTACTCCCAAACTGCAAACTGCTTACTGTATCACTGCCCACTGCCTACCCCTGCTTCTTTACATACTGCGTCAAAATCACGATATGCTGTCCTTCCACTTTCCCTTCAATTTGTCCTGCATTATCTCGAACTAAAGAAATTCGTCTAACGGCAGTGCCTCGTTTTGCCGTAAGGCTACTTCCTTTGACATTCAAATCTTTGATTAAGGTTACCGTATCCCCAGCTTGTAAAATATTGCCATTCGCATCTTTATGAATAATCGCTTCTT
>CALLVC010000355.1 GCA_938010785.1 uncultured Saprospiraceae bacterium | reverse complement strand
TGACCAAGTTACTAATTTTGTGGTAAAAATCAGATTAGACCCCAATTCTTATACGGATTTAATTTCTGCTAATAATAAATTTCCTTTCCGTCCAGGCATGTCTGCTTCAGTAGAGATTAATACCACCACAGCGGATAATATCATCAGTGTGCCAATTCAATCTGTTACCACAAGAGAAGAAAAGGCAAAAGATGGCGAAGAAGATGGAGAATCCATTATCAAAGAAGTCGTATTTGCTTTAGTAGACGGAGCGGATACGGTCAAAATGATTGAAGTAAAAACAGGGATTCAAGACGATAGTTATATCACCGTTACTTCTGGATTAGAAGGAGGAGAAGAAATTGTGGTTGGTCCTTATTCTGCTATTTCTAAAAAATTAGAAAGTGGAAAGGAAGTTAATAAAAAAGAAGAAAAGGACAAAAAAGCAGCAGCTTCGACAGAATAAATAGTCATTAGTCAATAAGTCATTGGTCATTAGGGCTAACGACCAAAGCATCTTTTTCTGATTATGCTTAATTTCGCCAAAATATTTTGAGGGAAATGAGTTGTCAGAGAAAGATGCTTTTTTATTGGTAAAGTGCTATAACAAAAATAAACAAACATTTTTTTACACATAGTCACAATAGTTTTTTCACATAGTTGTAGGTCTTAGCTAGTTCTAGTTCGTAAAACTATGTTTCCTATGTGTTTTTTACTACTGTGGCTATGTGGCAAAAAATGAACAATTGTTAACTTAATTTTGTCTAATTACTTATCCACTCGAACTAGTTTCGCTCTAACTTGTTTCTATAACAATTCAATCATCAATTAAGATAAAATGGCTTTAACAGAATCTAATATGTTGCCTTTGGGCACCCAAGCGCCTGACTTTAATTTACCAGATACCATTTCTGGCAAAAATCTAAGTTTCCAAGACGTTAAATCAGACGTAGCGACGGTCGTAATGTTCATTTGCAATCATTGTCCTTATGTGATTCACATCAACGAAGGATTGGTCGCCTTAGTAGAAGAATATAAAGAATTAGGGGTAACTTTTGTAGCGATTAGCTCCAATGATATTGTCAATTATCCGCAAGATGCACCAGATAAAATGACTACTCATGCCAAAGTGGCTAACTATAATTTCCCTTACTTATATGACGAGACACAAGATGTAGCAAAAGCTTACGATGCAGCATGTACGCCTGATTTTTATATTTTCAATGGAACGGATAAACTGGTCTATAGAGGGCAACTAGATGGTTCTCGACCGGGTTCAGATAAGCCTGTAACGGGAGAAGATTTACGAAACGCTTTGGATGCCGTTTTAGTCGGTCGTCCTGTTACTGCTTTGCAGCGCCCTAGTGCAGGGTGCGGGATTAAGTGGAAGAAGTAGAGTTGGCAGTTAGCAAAAAATATGGTTATAAAAGAAGGGTTTTCTTATAAAAATGGAACATCCGAGCAAATGTTGATTTACTGGGACATTCCCGAAATAAATTCGGGACAGGCAGAGTCCCTTTAAAACCCTTTTTACAAATTTTGCCGTTCGATACGGCAAAATTTGTTAGGAGCGTCTAGTTAAGCGTTGATACTGTTTACCATCTACCCACTAAATTTACTTTCCAACCCAACTCAAAACTTCGAAGCGGCATAGGAAATTGAGCTATGACCTGATAATTTACGCCAAAGATATTATTGGCCTTTATAAAAACATTTCCTGCTACCTTAGCAGCCTTCCAATTTCTATATAAAAACAGATGGTCTAAATGATAGGCAGGTAAAGATTCAGAATTATCTGCTAGGGTATAAACTTTTCCTGTGTAAAGGTGATAAAAAGCCAAAGACCAATTATTCCAATTAGCCTGTATAGTCAAATTTAATTTATGCTTGGGCACATAAATGAGTTGCTTATTAACCGATGCATCATTGACACTTGTTCCTTTCCGATTGGTGGAAAAAGTTAAATCATATTGAAGCGAAAAATCGAGTTGAACCTCGCCTATTTTTTGTTTTCCTTTTAAGCTATTTTCCACTCCCCTACTCCACACTTTTAATAAATTGCTTGGGCGCCAAATACCGTTTTCTGGTTGCCAAAGTATCCAATTATCAATTGTTCGATTGTAAGCAGTTGTTGTAAATGTCCGCTGTGGGTGAATAGCATAGGCTAGTCCTAACTCTTGATTCCAACCGTCTTCTGACAGCAAGTTTTGATTACCTTGATTCTCCCAAAAAAGGTCATTAAAAGTAGGTACTCTATAGCTCTTAGAGATGGTACCATTCAAGGAAATTTTTGGAGATAACTGCCCAGAAAAACCTAATGCGGGAATAAAAGGGGTAGGATGTGTATCAACCCATTCTTGACGAAAAGATAGCTGCCCTTGCCATTTAGCGGTCTGATTTTTCCAATGATACATCGCAAAAATAGCAGTTCTTTTCTGTGTAGGATTAGCGTCCTCGAATCCTGTCGATTTAGCTTTTAAATAAGCATAGTTTGCCCCAACATTCAGGGAATGATTTGGGGTAATCGTTTTGGTCCATTCTACTTCCGAACGGTTCGTCCAAGTTCGACTACGGGAATCAATATCTTTGGGTATATCTTGAAAAAATAAACGGTCATAGAATAAACCATTTCGGACTTGTACAATGGATTTATCGCCCACATATTTCCAATTCAGCGTTGTTCTCAAGGATTCGTCCGCTTGCGTTACTTCGCTTGTTCTTTGGACTAAATTCGGCGGCAAATTCCTATCAGTGGTCTGGTACCAGACATTCAAATCTACCTGCTGTTTATGATTAATTTTAAATCCATTCTTTTGTAAAACACCCCATTTAGATAATTCGGAATGGGTAAGTCTATCAGATTGTCCATTTTTAATTGGAAAATCATTTTGTCCACTTTCGTAAAATACTTTAGTGGTGGTCGCAAATCGGTCATTGCTATACCCTACTCCAAGACCATTAAAAAAATTATCAAAACTACCTGTTTTACTCTCCCATACTGCTTGCCAACCTTGGTTAAATCTATTTTTATTTTCTAGGATAATTGAACCACCAATTGCTCCACTTCCCCAAGCCGTACTATTACTGCCATATTGTAGCCCAATTTCGTCTATAAAAAAAGCAGGAATTAAAGAAAAATCTGTTTGTCCTAACATTGGACTATTAAGATTAAAACCATTCCAGATAACCGCAGTTTGAGCAGCACTTGCGCCTCTGATTGCGGTCGTGGCTAATCTTCCAGGACCATAGTTTTTTATAAAAATGGGCGTATTAAAAGTCAAGGCTGTAGCTAAGTCTTGGGTAGTAGTAGATAGTTTTTGGAAGTCGTTGAAGGTACTCGTTTTAGTTCCTGTTTGGAAAGATTGTAGACGGGGAGCAATGATTTCTACTGTTTTAATTTCTAAAGTAGTATCTATAGATTGGGCATATCCTAATTGCAGCGATAGAAAAAATAGTAAAAAGCTATATAAAAAATGCTGCATTAGGGTTTTCTTATGAAATGTTTTAAAGAGTTTGTAAAAGTAAAGGAAAATATACTCGGTCTAAAGACCATCGACGGAACAAACTGAAGTTTGTGCTACCAAATGTTATAATTACTTGACCAAAGTCATTGTTTGCCGATACATTTC
>CALLVC010000354.1 GCA_938010785.1 uncultured Saprospiraceae bacterium | reverse complement strand
TATGATGATATCTGCAATGATATCGTCTGCACTGTTTCTACTTTCTGCCCTTACATTTTTACCTGCTCCAAAAGTACTTTCCGAATCTGAAGAATAAGCTACCCATTCAGAATAAGCAGATTCCGTTCCATCAGCACAAACTGTTTGTACTCGTACTTCGTAATCTCTTCCTGATGGTGCAAAAACAAATACACTATTTCTACCCACTGCTCCTCTACCAACTACTTTAGTAGTACCTGCAAATCTAATTTCTAAATTATATCGCTGAGCATCTTCTACTTTGTCCCAATCGATTCTTACTACTTTAGGGTTTCTTATCGTAGCTTCAATATTAGATGGTGTTTCACACCCATTAATTACGATACACTCTTTACGCTGTACATAAATGCTATTTGATAAGTTGAAACATCCGTCTAAAGATTCAATGTTATTGCCTACTGCTAATCCTTCTAAACCATCTTCGTACGATAAGTGCCATACAAAACATACACCTACACCTGCTGCATCAAAGTTTGGTCCTGTAAAGCTACCCGGCAATCCTAAGATGTAACCTCTTTCATCTGTAATCACCCACTGACTGTTAGCTCCTTGGTTTCCTGTTAAAGCAATCGCTCCTGCTGGAATATTATCTGCTACACCATCTACACAGTAAGAAAATGGTCCTCCTGCGATACTTCCTCCTGATACGCCACATGCACTACCTGCATCAATTCTTTCTATTCTCCAAATACCGATGCTATTAATTTGTCCATCGTGAGCTAATGGCCCGTCCGTAATTTCAAAAATTGGTTGTCTTGGCTGTGTATCTTGATTGTCTGATGCAAATGATTCACCTGAATCAGAACCTGTGTCATATGGTACAAACTGTACAATTCTACTTTCAATGAATTGTCCATTTTCTACTAAATTCAAATTATTGAAACCTACTATCCAGTCTGGACTTGGTGCTATCATAGACGTTAAACTCAAGTATGGGTGGCTAGTCGATACTTCAAAAGTAGTAGAAATCGTATCTGGTGAAGGTCGTACTCTTGTTCCACTTTCAATGTATGTTTCTGCATATCCTGCATCAATCAATGCTGCAATTTCTGCATCTAATGGTTGTCTTGAACCTGATTGAGAAATCTCTACTATTCCAGGAGAAGCAATTGTTCCTTCTTCAAATAATTGAGTAGAAGCATTGTGTGTCATCCCTGCTACTGGAGAGAATCTCGCAATATTCGGCTCTGTTCCTGGGAAATCAGTTGGGTGCGTTAATTCACTCCAAGCTGCATCAAAAGTTACTCTATATCTTGCAGACGTTTCTGCTACTGGTGGTGTTATCGTTCTTGGCTGACCGACTGATACAATACCTTGTACATTATTTTGTGGTAAACCTCCAATTTCTTGAAGTAAAGTTAATTCTGCACCATTGATGGCAAATACCCCTACTTCTCCGGTCAATCCATAACATTGGTATAAGTATTGTCCATCATCAGAAATCCACATATCTATCCATCCTTCGGTTGTGCCGAAGGCTGCTGCTGGGTCAGTTGTATTTCCTGTTGCACCTGTTCCTTGTGCTGCTACTTGGTCTAATAATTCAATGTCTCCGTTATTAAAGCTATAAGCTGCTAAGCCTGCTTCAATCGCATTTGATACAAAGAACGTATTCTCATCTGAGAAATCTAACCAACAGGCTGTTCTTCCTGTATTATTTTCTCCTGATGCTACATCTAAATCTACTGGTCTAAATGTACCATTTGACATAATCTGCCATGTTGATACGGAACCATCTTGTAAGGCTGGGAACGCTGGTGGCGCACCATTTGGCTGAAATTCTCTTGCCTCCGTTACAACTACATAATTGTCGCCTACGATTTGGAAACCAATCGCTGATGGTAGGTTTCTGCCTGCTGTATTGCCTCTTAAAGTAGAAGTCGTTCCATCTGTTTGATTCGCACTCAAAGTACCATCTGCATTTACTCGGTATAATACGATTTCATCTTCGTTGCCACTTCCTAAACCAGATGCGCCTGAGTTGATAGATGCTGCCACTAAGTAGTTACCATCTGGCGAAAATTGTACTGCTGATGGTCGGTTGGCTAAATCTCGTGTTGAGTTAGCTATTGGCTCTAACGAACCATCATCCATCAACTTATAACCAATCAAACTTCCTTGATGTCCTGGTTCGCCCAATGCTAAAAATTCTGGTCTTGTAATATTACTTACGTATACTATCCCGTTTACACCTGCCAAAGCAGAATGCTTATGTGCGATTGAGTTTGGTCCTATATCTCCTGTTGGTTCTGTATCTATTACGGTCAAAGAAAAATCTGAATTAACTCTCATTGAGGTAACTGTATTGCTACCTGCGTTTACTGCTAAGACAAATCGGTTGTCTTCTGTCTTGGTAATCGCATATGCAGAAATTAATGGGTCCAATCCTTCTCCTCCATCATAATCTCCACCATTTCCACCTGTTGGGTAGGTGCCAATGATACTTAAGGTACCATCTGCTGCTTGTGCATATCCTACTACTGCGTTTGGTCCTTGTACATTTCCTGCTATTTGTCCTTCTCCATTGGTCATCGCATATACTGCGCCTACTGCTGGTCCAGAAGGTGCGTTTCCAGCTACTCTATTTACATAAATACCATTTGAGAATGAAAAACATCCTGCTAAATCTTCTATATTATTGCCTACTGCTAATCCTTCTAAACCATCATCATACGCTAAGTTTCTAATAAAGCATACGCCAACACCTGCTGCATCAAAGTTGGGTGCAGTAAAACTACCTGGTAATCCTAGTATATTTCCTCTATCATCTGTTACTACCCATTGGTTAAATCTGCCATTTGTACCTGCTAAAGTCAATGCTCCTGCTGGGATATGGTCTGCTGTTCCATCTACTGTAAAAGTAAAAGGACCACCTGTTACATATCCTCCATGCGCATTACAATTTCTATTTGCATCTATTCTTTCGATTCTCCAAATACCTAAACTTGGGATATATCCATTTTCTCCTTCTAAAACACCATCTGTAATTTTAAAGATAGGTTCTCTTGGCTGTGTATCTAAATTATCCGATGTAAAAGATTCTCCTGAATCTGAACCTGAATCATAAGGTACAAATTGTACGACTTTACTTTCTACGAATTCACCATTTTCTACTAAGTTCAAGTTATTAAAACCTACGAACCAGTCTGGACTTGGCGCTATCATAGATGCTAAACTCAAATAAGGGTGACTAGTAGAAATTTCAAAGGTAGTGGAAATTGTATCTGGGGAAGGTCGTACTCTTGTTGCACTTTCGATATAAGTCTCTGCATGTCCTGCACTAATATAGTCTGCAATTTCTGCATCTAGTGGCTGTCTTGAACCTGTCTGAGAAATATTTACAATTCCTTGTGTTGCAATCGTTCCTTCTCTAAATAATTGAACAGCACCGTTATGGGTCATCCCTGCTACTGGAGACCATCTTGCAATGTTTGGCTCCTCTCCTGGGAATTCATTTGGGTGCGTTACGCCACTCCATGTTGCGTCAAATATAATTCTGTATTCTGCGGTAGCATCATCTCCACTAGCTTGTTGTGGTCCAACAGCTACAATTCCTTGTGTATTATTGCTTGGTAAGTCTCCTTTAATTTCTTCTACAAAAATCAATTCTGTTCCGTTGACTTCATAAACGCCAATCGAACCTGTTAAACCAAACAATTGGTATAAGTATCTACCATCATCAGAAATCCACATGTCTATCCATCCTTCTGTTGTGCCAAATGCTGCTGCTGGGTCAGTTGTGTTGCCTGTTGCGCCTGTTCCTTGTGCTGCTACTTGGTCTAATAATGCTATCTCTCCATCGTTAAAACTGTATACTGCCAATCCTGCCTCTATCGCATTAGATACGAAGAAGGTATTTTCATCTGAAAAATCCAACCAACACGCCGTACGTCCAGTGTTATTTACACCTGATGCTACGTCTAAGTTAATTGGTCTTAAAGACCCATTAGGCCGAATTTGCCATGTTGATACAGAACCATCTTGCAATGCTGGGAATGCTGGTGGTGCACCATTTGCTTGGAATTCTCTTGCTTCTGTTACGACTATATAATTATCTCCTACGATTTGGAAACCAATCGCTGACGGTAAGTTTCTATTTGCTGCATTTCCTCGTAAAGTAGAGGTTGCTGCGCTAATAGCATTTGAACTTAGGGTGCCATTTCCATTTACTCTGTATACTACGATTTCATCTTCACTTCCACTTGCTAAAGCTGCTGCACCTGAATTAATAGACGCTGCTACTAAATAGTTACCATCTGGTGAAAATTGTACTGCTGATGGTCGATTTGCTAAATCTCTGATAGAATTAGCTATCGGCTCTAGTGAACCATCATCCATTAATCTAAAGCCAATTAAACTACCCTGTTGTCCAGGTTCTCCTTGAGCCAAAAATTCTGCTCTTGTAATATTACTCACGTATACTAATCCACTCACGCCGGGCATGTTGGATGGCTTGAAAGCGATACTGTTAGGCCCTATGTCTTCCGTACTAGCGGTAGACGTTGCAGTCAAACTATAGTCTGCGTTGACACGCATTGCTGTTATAGAACTACTACCAGCATTAACGGCTAATACAAATCTATTGTCTGGTGTTTTTGTAATGGCATAAGCGCTAATTAACGGGTCTAAGCCTTCTCCTCCATCAAAATCTCCACCATTACCGCCCGTTGGGTAAGTGCCGATTAGCCCTAAAGAACCATCTGCTCTTTGACCATATGCAACGACCGCATTAGGTCCTTGAACGTTGCCATCTACTTGTCCTTCTCCATTGGTCATGGCGTATACGCCACCTCTAAAAGTTTGCGCATGAAGGGTATTGAAACCCAATAGTAGAAAAATTAATAAAGAAAGTTGAAAAATTGATTGGAGGATTATGTTAGGCGCTATTGGCCTTGTCTTCTCCTTTACTGAATAGTAACTTGGTGTCATGATAAACTAATTTTTTAGGGAGTAGTATCTATTACAAAATTTCTACTACCTGAGGTTAATAATGATTTTTAGGCATAGATATTTCAGGCTCAAAGTGAGCAGTTTATCTACTTTTTTGTAATTAATTCTGTATAAAAAATAGTACCTCACAAAAAATAAGAGGGGTGATTATACTATATAAATAACTTATTTTTTGTGGTCATCAGTACTTCGTATTGACAAAACAAATTTAGAAGGAAAAAAGCTTAGATACAAACCAGCTCAAATTATCGTAGCTTATAATATTCCACAAGCATAACAAAGCTCACGAAAGTATTTTTTGAACGGTTTATTTATCACAAAAAGATAACAGAAGCATTTTATAATATTCATCAAATGAGCAAAAATCACCTTAATCACCTTGAGTAGGTCTTGAAATTGACAAATCTGTTTTTTAAGAAAAAAAGTTAAAATAAACTTAATGAAATGCTTAGTAAACATGAAAAAATCATACTCTCCCTTACTCAGACTCCCCATCTGCTACTATAACTGCGAAGCAGCGTAGGGCGATAATTACGCATTCGGGTCGAATAATTATTAAAATTTCTTGTATGACATCAAATGTCCTAACAAATAACAGCCTTAATCGAAACAAATAAAATGTCGGGAATCGATAATTCGATCCCGACAAGGAAAAATAATTAATATAACCAAAAACAGTGAAAAGGTACTGCTTTTCCCTTATTCACCAAAACATTTAGAACTTTTGTTTTAAAAATGTCACAGAAATCTCCTTTTTTTTTTCAAAATAACAACATTTCTGCCTATTTCTAGTCTTTACTTTTCTGATTTTTGATAGACTCTATCTATCACTTCATTGACAACTTCACTATACCTATATCCAATTCGGTCCGCTACTACCTTCAGGGTGTCTCCTTTTTCTAATTTAAGGTTGAGGGGTTCTCTATAAATTTGCCACCCATCTGCATTAGTGCTTGTCTCATTTATTTTAAAACCAATGGTACTGCCTGCTGTTTCACAATTTAAGGTCACTAAACCTTCTTTTACATTCACGGTTGGAGTAGCGACTTTTAATTCTTGACCTCCAGGCCGCATTTTTTCTTTCAACTCCGTCTCAGGTATCAGGCCTGTATCTTCAAAAGAAGTAACCCAAGTCTGGCATTTAGCTCGTAGTTCTTCCAACTTCTCTTTATAAGTAGGGTCCATTGCTAAATTATTTAACTCAAAAGGGTCTTTCTCCACATCAAATAATTCCTCTTTAGGCTTACTATCTCTAAACCACAATGCTTGGGCTGGCGTCAATTTTCCTTCATCTCGCAAACGATATAATTCTCGCATGATAGGTTGTTGTTCTCGATAGGCTACCCTTAAAAACATCGACTTCTCTGGTTCATAATATTTGATGTACTTAAATTGTTTATCTCTCACCGCTCTATTACAATCATAGGTTTCGTCAAATCTATCAGCCGCCGCATAGATATTTGTTGGTTCTGTTTGACGCTGGTATTTTCCTAAAAAGGGCGTGCCATCTAAAAAACTAGGCGGCTCAATCCCCGCCATTGACAATGCGGTTGGCCCAAAATCTATAAAGCTGATAAATCGGTCATCTCGCTGCCCTGCAAATAATTTATTGGGAAAGCGAATAATCATGGGTACTCTTAATCCTGAATCATATAACAATCGCTTTTGTCTTGGCAACGGGCCGCCATGGTCGGTATACCAAACAATTATCGTCTTTTCTAGTTCTCCTGCGGCTTCCAATTCTTTGAGCATCGCCCCTACTTGGTCGTCCATTTGCTTGATATTGGAATACATCTGCCGAATATCTTGGCGACCAATCTCTGTATCTGGCAAATAGGGTGGAACGGGTACTTCCATATCCTTGTCTACCCAAAGTGAATCTTTTGCTCTTGCCCATATTTGGGATTCATGCGTAACATTATAATTGAAAATGGAGAAGAAAGGTTGCCCTGCTTTTTTATGCTTCCAATGCCCTTTATTGCCATTCTCATCCCAAGCGGTTACGGAACAACGGAATTGATAATCCTGCTTTGCATTGTTGGTGCAGTAGTACCCTTTTTCTCGTAAATATTCGCTAAACATCCGAACGCCTTCTGGGGGTAAAGCTTCGTAATGGTCAAAGTCTTTTGGCTTGGATGCGTAGCCTTTTAATACCCGCTCTGGCACATCGGTTGCAAACCAAGGCCCTGTCCGCATATGATTTGCGCCGATATGTGTTGGATACATACCCGTGGCTAAGGCTGCCCTACTCGGAGAACATACTGGCGAGGGAGAATATACATTATCAAAACAAACCCCTTCTGCCGCTAATCGACTTAAATGGGGTGTCTCAATCGTATTGTCTCCAAATGGTGGAATGACTGGACTTAAATCCTCTGCGACTAACCATAAAATATTTGGTTGAAAATCTAGTTCATATTGAAGTGGTAATTGGTCTGCAACTTCTTCTTTTTTCTCCGCTTGATTGCAGCTAAAAAGAAGGACTATACCAAGGATAAAAAAGTATTGGTTTTTCATTTTTTTCGTTTTGATTTATAGATAGACATAGCTTAGTAGTGGGACAAAAATAAATTTACATTCTTCTTAAGTCGGAATAATTGTCGAAGTCTCTTAAAGTGAATCGTTTTGTTCGTCAATTATTCCGACAGAATGTAAATTTATTTTTTCATCGTCCCTTAAACATTCTTGTTCGAGCAAAAAAATTATTACTTAATCCAAGTTACGGACAACTGGTAGCACCCGTACGGGTTCGGGACGCTGAACTTTAGGTTAGCTACATTTAAAACAGGTCTAAAGACACTGTATCCAGGACAAACTAAAGTTTGTGCTACCAGTTAACCTTATTCTAACTCAAATCCCATTTCCGCCAATTCCTCTCCGTTCACTTGCACCGCTAATTTATGCGCTCCCAAATGAAATTTCCGAGTAGATATTACTTTAAAAGATTGTCGTTTTTTAAAAGGTAATTCCGCCCCTCCTGCCAATGTCTTAGTCGTCATTTTGAAAACTTTAGGCGCCAGTTCTCCATTTGCTTTTTGATAATAAATCACATAATCTATCATCAAAGGCTGTTTGGTTTTACCTGTAGATTTAATATCAAAACTAAAATTTAGATACTCCCCTACTTTGACTTTTTTATCGGCTATAAAATTTTTAACAACTACTTTAGCGCCTTTTTTGTAGCCTAAAATAGCCAAAGCGCCTGCATGTCCTTTTTTCAATAAAGTTCGCAAAGCATGTTTTATCATGCGGTCTTTATCCTTATTAGTGCCTTCGGATTGCCATCGTTTTAAAGTTTCTACCACTAAGTCTCCATGTTTTTTTGCATGGTCATTTAAATGATTGGCTACGGACCGACGCACATATTCAGAAGGGTCATTTTTTAAAAATTCCAATAAAGCAATAGTTTGTTTTGGGTCTTTTTCAAATTGTGGTAATTTTTTACCCCAAGGTAAATAAGGGCGACTCCCCTCTGAAACCAAACGTCGAACATGCGGGTCTTTATCCTTTGCCCATTTTTTAAATATGGTTAAAGTCTTTGCTGGATATTTGATGAAAAATGGTCGAACGCCCCACTCTGAAGTCAATCGCTTAGTGATTTCATACAAGGCATTCATGGAAATATCAAAATGGTCCAAGCCTTTTTCTGCTATAAAAGCGGCTTTGGTAGCTACGATAAAACGGTCATTCGTTCCTTCCAAAACATCGGTATTATAAGCGGGATATAAAGAATCGACAATTATTTTAGCTGCTGACGGAAAATCTGCTGGTAAATATTTCACCAA
>CALLVC010000353.1 GCA_938010785.1 uncultured Saprospiraceae bacterium | reverse complement strand
ATACTTGGATTACATTGAGCATGTGCATCCTGAAGTCCAACGATTAAACTAAGAAAAAGTACAAGAAAAATAGGAAAGGTTAATGGGAAGCGTTTTTTATTCCTGTATTCCTTAACTAAAGAGGTAGTTGATTGAGCTGTAAATTGCTCAGACTGAGGTGCGTTAAAGGAGTTACTAAATCCAATAATCTTTGGTAAATGTTTAATCATTTTAAGAGGGTAATTTTGATTTTTATAACTACTTAAAATTCAATTGCTTATAATTGATAGAACTAATAATGCTATTCTAAATCTTTGAGTGGCTAAATTGTGCCAAATATTCGGAAAGAAAATACCTATAGGTTTTATTGTAGTTTTAAAAAGAGCATTTGATGTTAACTTTAATAGGCTACATTTTGTTTGGTAATTATTAATAGCAACCAAACCTACATTTTTAATATATATTAATAAACCAAGTTTATGCCAAAAACAAAATTTAGTATAAATGTGACCTTTTAAATTATTTTTTTCGTCAAATTATGGAAAGTAGGAGTCGATTATAAAACATTCTTCCGCTAAATCGTAGATATTTACTGGGGAATCGTTTTAAAATATTTATTTTAGCTCAGTCATTTAATTCAACTGCCGTTTATGAGAATTACATTTTGTGTTTTATTTTTATTCCAATTTATACTTCATTCATCTTGTCAAAAGTACACAATTGACGATATGCCAGCTGACCAAATTCATTTTGGAGAAGGTGGAGGAATTACTGGTGCCATAACAGAATATTGTTTATTAAAAAATGGACAATTATTTGATAAGCAGCATTTTACGAAGCCTTTTAAATCCTTAAAAAAAGTCAAAAGACGAAAAGCTAAAAAATGCTTTAAGACAAGTAAGAAAATGGAGTTGGAAAAAATTGAACTCAACAACCCGGGAGATAAGTACTATTTTATCGCCTATGAAACAAAAGATTTTAAAAATCGAATTACATGGGGTGGCAGTAAAGATGATGCTTCTCCTGAAATTTTAGATTTATATCGTCAACTTAAAGCACTCACAAAAGATTAGATAACTAGCCTAGGTCAAGAACTTAACAATAAGAGGCGTTCTTGGAAATCCCCATTTTTTTATATCTTGGGTGCACAAAATTCCAACCCTCAGCCTTCGGCATTCACCTACAATAACCATTTTCAAATTATCTCAAGCATGAAATATTTTTACACTTTTTTATTATTAGGCCTAAGCTCAATTATTGGGTTTGGACAAACTGGCAAACCACTTTATAAACCAGCACCTGCCAATCCCAATCAGGCAACTTATAAAAAAACAATTAATCCAATTAGTGCTACCTTTTCTGGTATACCAACAGCTAGGACTTCCATTATTCATTCGGTAAAACCTACTACCCTTCCTGCCTTGCAGCGACAACCTAAAAATAGTCATTTAAAGGTAGTCGAACGTTCCAAAAATGGTACACCAATCATGATTAAAGGGTCACTAGAACAAATCTCAAGTGGTCGAGCGATTAATCAACAAGCTTTTGATTATTTAGAGGCAATCAAGAACCCAATTTTAATCAAAAATCCAGTTGATGAATTTTCTGTTTTAGAAAAAAATACGGATAAACTAGGGCATACACATATTAAAATGCAGCAGAAGTTTGAAGGTATTGAGGTGTATGGAGGAGAAATTTGGTTACATGCTCAAAAAGGTCAAATTAACTTATTTAATGGTCGAAATTTTCCAACTCCAACTTTAGAAAATGTATCGCCAACTATTTCTGCCGAAGCTGCGCAAGAAATTGCTACTCAGGATGTTAGTTTAAAAACAACCATTAATAAAGTGACTGGATTAGCTGCCAAATTTATGGCGAAACCAACCACACCTAAACTAGTTATTTACCATCAAGAAAATCAAAAAGCAGCCCAATTAGCTTGGCATTATAGGTTTCACCCTAATCTATCCAATGAGTGGGAATATTTTATTGATGCACAGTCTGGCGAAATCATCGATGCCTATAAAACATTGTGTCAATTGCACTACGATGGGCATTCACATAGTGAGGAAAAAGAAACAGTATCGAACAAAAATATTTCTAAAGAAAATACCATTTCGCATGCTGCAAAAACAGCTATTTCTTCAAATAGCATGCTTCCAGAAGTAGGTCCAGTTTCGTCTATAGGCATCGATTTAAATAACCAACAAAGAACGATTCACTCTTATGAAATAAGTGATAATAGCTTTTTCTTAATTGACGCTTCCAGAACCATGTATAATACTGGTCGTTCTAATTTGCCCAATGACCCAATTGGTGCCATCTGGACGATAAATGCCAATAACACCTACCCAGAAAATAGTAATTTTGAAACAACACACTTAACGACGGACAATTCTGGTTGGACAGATAAAACCTCTGTTTCTGCACATTTCAATGCGGGAGTTGCTTATGAATATTTCCGTAATACCTTTGGTAGGAATTCTATTAATGGCTCTGGCGGCACAATAGTGTCTATTATTAATGTATCTGATGAAGATGGTTCTGGATTTGACAATGCCTTTTGGAGTGGTTCCGCTATGTTTTATGGAAATGGAAAAACAGCTTTCCGGCCTTTGGCAGCGTCTTTAGATGTCGCAGGTCATGAGATTGCTCATGGCGTAGTCCAAGGAACTGCCAACTTAATCTACCAAGGAGAATCAGGCGCAATTAATGAATCTTTTGCAGATGTCTTTGGCGTTTTGATTGATAGAGATGATTATTTATTAGGAGAAGATGTTGTGAATACCAATGTATTTAGGTCTGGCGCATTAAGAAATATGGCAGACCCTAATAACGGTGGAAATAGATTAGGAGATACGGGTTGGCAACCAGCAAGTGTAAGTCAACAGTTTTTTGGGAAAGAAGATAATGGTGGTGTTCACATCAATAGTGGTATTACGAATAGAGCTTTTTTCTTGATTGCTAATACGATTGGAAGGGACAAAGCAGAACAAATATATTATCGAGCTTTAACAACCTATTTAGTTAGGTCTTCACAATTTGTAGATTTAAGAGCGTCTCTTTTACAGTCTGCAGCAGATATTCATGGCAATGGCAGTAATGAACAATCTATCGTAGCCCAAGCATTTGATGCAGTAGGGATACAAGGAAGTGATGTTGGTCAAGGACAAGATTCTGGTGGAGCAGAGGAAATAGAAGTAGAAGTGAATCCTGGAGATGATTATATTGTTTACACCGATAACGACAACCGAAGATTGTATTTAGCGGACGGCAGTGGCAATGTCCAAGGATTTTTAACAGAAGTTGGTGTAAGCAGTAGACCAAGTGTTACAGATGATGGTTCAGTTATCGTTTATATTGGTGGGGACAAAAGAATTTATGCACTACTCATTGATTGGGCACAAGGAGGGCAACCAGAATCTATTGTTGTTGGAGACGAACCAATTTGGAGAAATGTAGCTATTTCTAGAGATGGTAAACTATTAGCAGCACTTGATGCAGAATTAACGAATACAGTAGATGTTTTCAATTTACAAACTAATGATGCAAAGACTTTTGAACTCTATAATCCAACCTTTGCACAGGGGGGGGTAAATACAGGAGAAGTCCAATACGCCGATGTTATTGAATTTGATTTCTCGAGCGAATATGTAATGTATGATGCTCAAAATGCTATTCAAAGTAATTTCGGTGAACAAGGATTGACTTATTTTGATATTGGTTTTGTAAAAGTTTTTGATAACACCATTGATAATTTTGAACAAGATGTGGATAATAATATTATCAAGTTGTTTACTGGTCTTCCTGATAAAGTAAGTATCGGAAATCCTACCTTCTCCAAAAACACGCCTAATGTTATTGCCTATGAATACATAGACCCTATTAATCAAACCGATGCAGGGGAACAAATTTTTGAAATTAGAGGACTCAACTTTACCACAGGAGCCGAAGGGACGATATTCGCCAATAATGTATTAAACGTACCCAACTTTTCTAGGTTAGATGATAGAATTATTTTCAATGTAAGGTCAGATAATGGATTTAGTATTGCAGAAATAGGTTTAAGAGAAGATAAGATTAATCCGAACGCAGAAGGTGCATTCTTTTTTATCGACCAAATAGAAGGTGCCCAATTAGGCGTTTGGTTCTCTGATGGAAGTCGTCAATTAACTTCTGTTAATGAATTGGAATTAGCGATTGGGGATTTACAAATTGCTCCGAATCCATTCAAAGAGTCTTTAAGTATTCAATTTAATTTAGAGGAAAGAAAAGATTTAACGATTGAGTTGTACAATACCCTTGGACAAAGACAATTAATAACTTCTTTTACCGCTAATGTTGGGAATAATACGCAAGTCTTGGATACTAATTTATTGCCTGATGGCGCCTATTTTGTGGCAATAAAATCTACGGATGGTATTGTTACTAGAAAGGTGGTGAAGTAGGCAGTTTGCAGTAGGCAGTTTGCAGCTTTTCGTCTAGATTATTGAATGGGTGATAAAAATTTCCTTTGGTTTTTAAAGGACGAAATTGGAAATGCCCAAAAATGGTTGAC